>DATGVD010000027.1:0-3022 GCA_035300785.1 Pyrinomonadaceae bacterium
AGGCATCAACCACAAAGGCACGAAGGTCACAAAGATATGCCTCATGGGCTTAGTGTCTTTGTGTCTTTGTGGTTGGCTGTTTGGCTTTCGGTGGCGGACCAAAATCACCGTACGCGATAAAGCCCGAACGCGACGAATCATCTTTCATCGCGTCACGTCCGATCCAAATGTCTTCCGTGGCCTCTTTCGCAGTTTTGATCTCATACAACTTGCCCGAATCGCCTTTGCCTTTGGTTGTAATCGTCACTTCTCCCTGCAAGTCCGTGCGCCAGACTTTCGCGTTCGCGGCTTTCAGCCGATCGAGAACCGACTGGGCCGGGTGCCCGTAACGATTCCATCCGCCGTCGGAGATGATCGCTGCTTCGGGTTGCACTCGCTTCATGAAATTTTCGGAGGTGGCGTACTTCGATCCGTGGTGCGCGATCTTGATCACCTTCGCTTTAAGATCCAGGTCCTTCTTGCCCAGCAAACGCTCTTCGGTCTGGCTTTCGGCATCGCCCATGAACAGCATTGAGAAATCGCCGTAATCAAGCCGGAGCACGATTGAGTTCGCATTCGTGTCGTTGCCGCCACCCTTCATCTGATCTTTGGTGAAGAACGGTTCGGTCGGCCCGATCACAGTCAGGATCGCGCCGCCGCCGAGATCGTATTTCTTCCCCGGTTGCGCTTTTTCGTGCTGCGCGCCGTTTTGTTTCAGCGCGGCCGCGTATTCATCGAAGAAGCCGTTAACCGTTTTGACTTTGCTCTTTTTCGGTGGTGGCGGCGGCGGAGCGGCCTTCGCCTTTGACCCTTTGCCGCCCGGTTTCGCTTCCGGCAAGGGCGTGGAGAGATCGACGCCATTGTCGATTACGGTTCCGACTTTGATGGCGCTCAGCACTTCATCCGCTCCGCCGATGTGATCGGGATGTGGGTGCGTGGCGATGAAATAGTCCAGGCGCTCGACTTTGTAACGCTTCAATGCATCGAGCACAATCTTGCCTTTGCCCGCGTCGCCCGCGTCGATCAGAACGGACTTGCCGCCCGGCGCGATGATCAGAATCGAATCACCTTCGACTGGTCCGACGTCGAGCACGTGGATCTGCAACTCTCCGGTAGGCTTTGGCGCGCGCGCACGCCACCACGGCAATCCAATCTTCCAGAATCCAATCGCGCCGGCGCCGAGCAGCAGCACCAGCACCGCAATCGCACATCCGCATCCGCGTGTACTTCGCTTCACCTAAAGTGGAACTCCGTTTCGGAAAACTTTCGATCTTTACTTTACTACGCACGCCAGAGCTATGAGAACTTCACGCGTTCGAGCACCAGCAATCCGATCGACACCAGCGCGAGGGCGTACATCACGGGATGAATCTCACGGCGGCGGCCGGCCATCAGATACAGCCCCACGTGCGAGATGAATCCCCACAGAATTCCCTGCGTGATCGAGAAGGTTAGCGGAATCAGAATCAAAGTTAGAAAGGCGGGCACGCCTTCTTCGAGTTTTGAAAATTTGACTTGGCCGATGCTCGTGAACATGGCCGCGCCGACCAGAATCAAAACCGCGGCGGTGGCAAAGGGCGGCACCATGCCCGCCAGCGGCGCGATGAAAAAGCACGGCAGGAAACAAAGCGCGGTGAACACCGAAGTCAATCCGGTCCGTCCGCCCATCTGGATGCCCGCGACGCTTTCGATGTACGCGGTCCCCGAAGACGATCCCGCCAGGCCCGCGCCCATCGTCGCCAGCGAATCCACGATCAACCCCTGTCGCAAATTTCGCGGATGACCGTGCTCATCCAGCAGGCCGCCGGCGTGCGCGACGCCGATGAATGTCGAGATGGAATCGAAAAGGTCTGTGAAAAGAATCGAGATGATCGACGGCAGCAGACTGAGCTTCAAAGCGCCGAAGATGTCGAGCTTGAAAAAGACACTCTTGAAATCCGGCAGACTGAAAGCTTGCGAAGGCGCGCTTACCAGTCCGAGCGCCCACGCAATAATCGTTACGATAACGATGGCGGCGAGAAACGCAAACGGGTTCTTTCGCGCCATCAGGAAAGCTGAAATCGCGACTCCGAGAATCGTCAGCAGTGCAGGCTTGCCCAGGGCGCCAAGCTTTACGAACGTAACCGGATCCGCAACGATGAACCCGGCGTTCTTCAGACCGATGAAGGTCAGAAAGATGCCGATGCCCGCGGCGGCGGCAATTCTGATTTCAGTGGGAATCGCTTTGGCGATCGATTCGCGAATAGGAGTGACTGAGATCAGCAGGAAGATAGCTCCCGCCCAAAAAATGATTCCCAGCGCCGTCGGCCACGGCACGCCTTTGCCTAAGATTATCGTGAAGGTGAAGAACGCGTTGATGCCCATGCCCGGCGCGACCGCGAACGGCAGCTTTGCGTAAACGCCCATCAAGAGCGTCATCGTGAAGCAGACCAGGACTGTCGCCGTCAGCACACCGCCAAACGCCATTCCGGTTTTGCCGCCGGCCGAAAGAATTTGCGGATTGACGACGACGATGTAAGCCATCGTGAAAAAAGTCGTGATGCCGGCAATGGCTTCGGTTTTGAGGTTAGGCTCCTGGGTGGCTGACGAGTCCATGTCGCGGTGTGATCATGAGGTCGGTACCACCCGCGTCAGAGGGTGGGTCAAACACTCAATACCGTGTTGCATTTTGGATCCACCTGCTGACGCAGGTTGTACTGACCTCGTTACGCGCGTTGAAGCAATCACAGAGTCTCACTTTAAAATCGCGCTCAATTCTAGCAAGGCTGTTTCAATATCAGCACGTGAAACGTCGTAATGCGTGACCATGCGTATGGCCGAGCCGAACCCCGACCCGAGCACGCCGCGTTCACGCAGTTGCGCGCAGATCGCGTCGGCCGCCATGCCGGTTTCAGCGACGTCGAAGATCACGATGTTGGTGACGACTTTCTCCGGATCGATCTTCACGCCCGGCAGCGCGGCCAAACCTTCAGCCAGCAGTCGCGCGTTGGCATGATCTTCGTGCAGGCGCTTTGGCGATTCTTCCAGCGCAATCAATCCGGCG
>DATGVD010000028.1:0-7252 GCA_035300785.1 Pyrinomonadaceae bacterium
CTGTTCTGATGGGCGACGCCGTCGAGCCGCGCCGGAAATTCATCGAAGACAACGCGCTGGACGTAAGAAACCTGGACATCTGACCTGTAGCGCAAGTTGCCAACTTGCGCTAGGTTTCTTCCCTGTATCGCTCTGACCGAAACCGCCACAACTTAACTTCAGTTCCCGGCGGGATTCCCGCCTTTCGTGAAGCGATCTCTACTTGCTTCGCAGCCGTGTCAATCCCTTCAAGGTTAGGAAGCAGCAAACCTCGACGTACTCCGTCCTGGTCTTCGACTATGACGCCGTAGACGTTCGGGTCGAGATCCTCGAGACGCACCAGTTCCGGTTGCAAGAGTACATCGACTGAGTAGTTCAGATTGGAAAGTTCATCCGCGCGGACCGGCGGAAAGCGCGGGTCGCGCGTGGCGGCGCTGATGGCGTTGGCGATCAATTCTTCAGCGAGCGTGTTTTTCTCCGGCTCGATCGTGCCGATGCAGCCGCGCAAGTCTCCGTCAAGAGTCTTGATCGAAACAAAACACGCGGCCCGTTGGTTGAGTAACTCTGAAAGCTTTTCGGGAGCGCTGATGACTTTCTTTTCTCTTACGAACGCTTCGATCGTTTGCCGCGCGAGGGCGGGTAACTCAGCGCCGTCAACTTGAGCCTTTGACCCACCCGCTGACGCGGGTGGTACTGACAAGACCGCTGACGCCGCTGGCGACTCTGGCCCGCCCGCTGACGCAGGCGGTTCTGACATCAGCAACTGCGCGACCATGTAGCCGACGCCAAACGGCGCTTCGTAACTGATCACCTCACAACGCGATTCAAGCTCTTGCGCGACGCCGATGGCGACCAGCATTGAGCGATAGCCGCATTCTCCGGCCGTGCGGCGCAGTTCCTGATCGATCGTAACGATGCGACGTGTCGAGTTGCTGCGAATAGCCTCCACAACCTCTTCGTCGAACAAGTGCGCTTCGAGGTTGTAGCCCGCGGGCGCGCCAGGCTTGAGCCGGTGACTGAGATCGCCGCTGGCTATGAACGCCACCCGCCGCCCAACTTTATCAATCGCCGCGCGGATGCAACTGCCAAAACGCAGGTGATCTTCGTTGGAAAGAAAGCTGTAGCCAAGCGCAACCACGCGTCCGTGCCAACCGTAGCGTTGCAGAAAATAGAGCGGCACGGCGGTGCCGTGATCGAGATCACCGCGAATGCGCACCACTTCGAACTTCTGTTCGGCGCCGGCGCGCGTTATTTCTTTCAGGAGTTCTTCATCCAACTCGGCGTGAACTGTCGCGGTGGGCGCGCGAAAGTTCGCGAAGTCGGCGTGAAGCTCCGGCCCGGCGTAAGCGACAAAGGCGTCGGGCTCGAGCGGCGCGTGCGGCGAAATCAGAATTACAGTCTCCGCCTCACTTTCAATCACGCGCCCAGTCAACGCCGCCATCGCGTCGATCGATCTGCGTACGTCGGCGATCGCCTCGCGTCCGACTTCGGGAACCATAATCGGAGGATGCGGCGCAATGCCGGCAAAGACTAATGAACTCGTGCTGGCCATGACCAAATTAGCCACAGATTAACGCAGATGGACCAAGATCAGAAGGAAGAGGCTGGAGCGCAAATAGCCGCGGATGGACGCAGATTAACGCGGATAAGAATCAGGCACGGATAAACACAGTCGACACGGACCGAACTGCCAACTCGTTCCCATCTGATCTGTGTCAATCCGCGTTAATCTGTGGCTAATTCTCGGCGTCTTGCCGAGGCCTGCACGCGCCAACTATCATGCTGCCGCGCATGAATCGATTCGATGTCTTAATCGCGGGCGCGGGCCCGGCCGGTTCGTTCGCCGCTGAGCGTCTCGCGCGCGGCGGCGTGCGCGTGGCTTTGTTCGACGGGCGTCCGCCGGGCGAGCCGAAAGCGTGCGGCGGCGGCGTCACGTCGAAAGCGTTGAAAGCCTGGCCGCATTTGCTGGATGCAGTCGGCCGCACGATTGACGAACTCGATATGTACTCGCCTTCGGGGAAGCATCTGCATTTGAAACTCGACGAGCCGTTCGCGGTTTACTCGCGCATCGCGTTCGACACTTTTCTGCTTGAACGCGCGCGCGCCGCCGGCGCGCAAGTTTTTGCGGAAAAGATTTCCGGCCGGGGCTTCAAACAAAACGAGGACGGTTGGCTTATTCGCACGCAAACGGGCGCTGAGGTTTTCACTGATTGGTTGCTCGGCGCCGACGGAGCGAATAGCGCGATTGCGAAAAAGCTCGCCGGGCCCTTGCCACCGGCCGAGATGGAAGTCGCGTTCGGATATCGCGCGCCGCTTCCGGTTGATGGTGAAGCGGCCACCGTGGTCGCTTTTCTTCCCAAATGGATTGGTTACGCGTGGGCGTTTCCGCGGATCGATCACATTTCGTTTGGCATCGCGACGACGCAGGATGCTTTCGATCACGATTCGCTGGATGCGCTGATGTGGGATTTCATGGTCGCGTATTACGAGGTTGCGCAAGTTGGTAACTTGCGAGGTCGAATGCGGCTATGGTCGAAGGAACTACGCGAAACGCCAATTAGCAATTTGCGCTACCAGAAGCTAAAGCAAAGCGCCGAGCGTTACGCCGCGCGCATTCCCGGACTAGCGCCGCGCACCTGGGACACGCGCCACGCCTGCGGCGAGCGTTGGGCTCTGCTCGGTGACGCGGCCGGCTTTGCCGATCCGGTCACCGGTGAAGGCATCTATTACGCGCTGCGCTCGGCGGAGCTTTTCGCCGATGCGTATCTCTCGGGCTCGCCCCTCGATTATGAACAGCGCTGGCGGGCAGACTTTGGCAAAGAGTTGCAGCGCGCTTCACAGATGCGGCGCCGGTTCTACGGAAACTTCTGGGGCGCGCCTTTCACTGACCGCATGATCGAGTTCGCCCGCGGCCATCGCGGTATCCGCAAAGTGCTCGGCCAACTCGTCGCCGGCGATCAGGGCTACGTCAATCTCAAGAAGAAGCTGGCGCGAAGTGCCTTAAAGCCATAATGACAGTCTCGTTTTCCCGGGCATTTTAGCGCAGAGGGCGCATAGGACGCCGGGAAAGCGACTTTCCAGGTCGAACCAGCATCGCGACGTAGAAAACCCTTGAAACTTCTCGGACCAAAATTGTAATCTGGTAAGGTCTGATTTGCCCCGGTCTCAGTTCGACTTGCCCTGGTTCCACGCTGTTGACCTCCTCCCTTGTTCGCAAGAGCTGCACCTGGAATCATTGATGGGAATTCACGGAACTCTGAACACGATGAGTGTCTCTGACCTGCTCCAGTTTCTGGCGGCAGGGCACAAGACCGGCACGCTCAAATTTGGCCGGGGCGACATCATCAAACAGATCTATCTAGAGGGCGGATTGATCGTTGGTTCGAACTCGAACGATCCGCGCGAGTACCTGGGCCAGGTGCTTTTGCATTATGGCAAGATTGAGGAGTCACAACTCCAGGCTGCGATGGAGATTCAGCGCCAGTCCGGGGGCAAGCTGGGAATGATCTTGTCGTCGCGCGGCTTCGTCACCAAGGATGACGTCGTCGAAATCCTGCGCACGCGCACGCTGGAAATAATCTACGATCTGTTCATCTGGGACGAAGCGCATTTCGAGTTCTTCGACAACGAGCCCCTACCGGAGGATCTGATCCGCGTTTCTGTCGATGCCACTTCGGTGATCATGGACGGCATCTATCGCATCGACGAGTGGTCGCGATACCGCGCCGTCATCCCTTCCGATCGAACTTTCTTTGAACTCAATCCGGGATGGACGCAGTCGCTGAATACGAGTGAGGAGATCCGCCGGGTCCTCTATCACGTCGAGAGGCGCCTGACCGCGGCCGAGATTTGCTACAACATGCACACGTCTCTGTTTCACGCGTGCGCGTTACTCTTCGATCTGATCCGGAAGGATTTCATCAAGGTTGCCGGCGAGGCGCCCGCGCCCGCCGCTGAAGCCGCGGCTGATTTGTCAGCCCTCAAGTTGCCGAAGACTGTGCCCGACCTGCTGAACCTCGCCCGCGCCGAGTTGAAAGAAAACAACGCCGAGAACGCGTTAGCGATCATTCACAGCGCGCTGGAGCAGGAGCCAAAGAACACCGCCGCGCATCATCTGCGCGAAGAGGCCGAAAAGAAATTTGTCACCCAGACCTTTCATAATGGATTCTCTCCGCGCTCAGTCGCCAAAATCCTGGTGGCGCCCGAACAGCTCGAGCATGAAAGGCTCGGCCCGCAGGAAGGCTTTGTCCTCTCGCGCATCAACGGCGAATCAGACATCGAATCGATCCTCGCCATCTGCCCTTTTCGCGAAGCTGACAGCCTGCGCATGATCAGGAAACTGCTGGACAGCGGCATTATCGGAATCTAACTTTTCCTTGAGTCATCGGCGAAGCGCGGCTTATAATCCGGGTCGCCGTCATCCCCCAAAACTTATGACAGCGGGCCTCAGACGAGCCGGGCGCCGTTTAGCTCTCGTAGAGGTGTGCTTACTGGCGGGATTCTTCGTGAGCGCTTCTCGGATAAGCGCGGAACGACTGCCTCTCAAGTCTTACACGGTGGCCGACGGGCTGCCGAATAACGTCATCAACAAGATCGTGCGCGACTCGCGCGGCTTCCTCTGGTTTTGCACGGGCGAAGGCCTTTCTCGTTTTGACGGTTACGCATTCACGAACTATGGAGTCGACCAGGGTCTGCCTCATACGACCGTGAATGATTTTCTCGAGACGCGCAACGGCGAGCTGTGGGTGGCGACCAATGGGGGCCTGGTGCTTTTCGATCCGAAAGGTCAGCCGGCGTCTCGCATCGTTTACGCAAATGAGAAACCCGGAACGGCTCGAATGTTCAGGGTTGTAGTTCCCGAAGACGAAGACCGCGGCGCGCGCGCAGCCAACGTCCTGCTCGAAGATCGCAGCGGAACGATCTGGTGCGGAACGATGAAGCATCTCTACCGGCTGGAACGGCGTGACGATCAGTTCAAGCTCGTGCCGGTGGATGTGGGAGCGAAAGAGATCTTTGTTCTCGATCTGCTTGAAGACCGCAGCGGTTCGATCTGGGTCGGATCATTCAGCGGGCTCTATCGTCATCGGCCGGACGGGCGCATCGAACACTATACGAAACAAGATGGCTTGCCTGACATAGTGATTCACGACTTGTTGGAAGATCACCAGGGACGTCTCTGGGCGGCGACCAGAAGCGGCGGGCTGTTTCGTTTCGTGGCTGATGCTGCTGCGCGAACATCAATCGTTGTTGACGTCCGTAGTAAGAAAGAAGGCATGCCGACCGAATGGGTGTTCCAGCTTTTTGAAACCGCCGAACATCGATACTGGCTCGCGACAAATTCCGGACTGGTCGAGTTTTTTCCCGACGCGGCAAAGAGTGATCAGGCTTTTCGGACGTACACGCGACGCAGCGGTCTTAGCTTTCATGA
This sequence comes from Pyrinomonadaceae bacterium, assembly GCA_035300785.1. Classification (GTDB taxonomy): domain Bacteria; phylum Acidobacteriota; class Blastocatellia; order Pyrinomonadales; family Pyrinomonadaceae; genus UBA11740. The sequence goes on from DATGVD010000028.1 coordinate 5,408, forward strand.
GATTACCGCGCTGAACGAAGACATGAACGGCAATCTCTGGCTGGGCACGAATGTGACCGGAGCGATGAAACTCGAACGTCACGGTTTTCTCACTTACGACGAGCAGGACGGGATCGCCACAGTCAACGACGTCTTTGGTGATCGCGAAGGCGGCGTGTGCTTTCGAGCCTTCCTATTTGCTCCGAGGCCCGCCGAAGTTAACCCGGACAAACCTGGTCAGCCAAAGTACCAGCAGAAGTTTGGCCGCTATGACAACCAGAATTTCCGCTGGTTCATGCCCGGGACTTTGAAGCAAACCGGCTGGGTGTTTGAGCACGTCACCATGCAGGCGCGGAATGGCGAGTGGTGGATCGGCACGGGCTCAGGCTTGTTTCGCTTTCCGGCCAGCGACAATTTCACGCAGGTTGAGTATGCTCATCCGCTCGCCGTTTACACCACCGCCGACGGGCTGGCAGCGCTACAAGTGCTGCGACTGTTTGAAGACTCAACCGGCGCGGTTTGGGTGTCGACGATTGGCCCGCCGAATGGTCTGGCGCGATGGAAATCTCCAAACGCTAAGTTGGAAGACCTGGCAAATGCCCCGGGATTGCCCTCGATGACAGGTGATCTGGCGTTGGCGTTCAGCGAGGACCGCTCGGGAAATATTTGGATTGGATTCAGCACTGGAGTGGCGCGATACCGTCAAGGCAGTTTCAGCTTCTTCACCACGAATGACGGTTTACCACCCGGCGGCATTCAAACGGAGTATTTGGATCATGCGGGAAGATTGTGGCTGGGTTCGCTGCGAGGTGGCCTGGTTCGGATTGATGATCCGGCGGCAGCGCGGCCGGTGTTCGTTAACTACACGACCGCGCAGGGACTGTCGAGCAACGCGACCGGAGTGATCACAGAGGACTTGCGCGGCCGCATCTATGTCGGGACTGGGCGCGGACTCGATCAACTCGATCCTGAGACCGGACACGTCAAGCACTTTACAACTGCCGATGGGTTGGCCGGCGGCGCCATGAGCGCGGCGTTTCGGGATCGTGAGGGCGCGCTATGGTTTGGGACCCAGAAAGGCATGTCGCGTTTTGTGCCGGCTTCGGATGAATTGTCTGCGCCACCGCCAATACTAATAAACGCCTTGCGCGTTTCCGGCGCGGCCCAAAGTGTTTCGGCTCTCGGCGACAGCCAAATCTCGCTGCCGGATCTCCCGCCAAATCAGAATCAGATACAGATTGACTTTGTCGGCCTCAGTTTCGCGCCGGGCGACGTCCTGCGCTATCAGTATCAGCTCGGTTCTGATGGCAACTGGAGCGCGCTTACGGAACAACGGACGGTTAACTTTGCCAGTTTGTCACCGGGACGTTATCGCTTTTTTGTGCGGGCGGTAAATTCGGAAGGCGTCGCCAGCGCCCAACCGGCACTGGTGAGCTTCAGGATCCTCCCGCCGATCTGGCAACGCTGGTGGTTTCTGATCCTGGTCGCGCTTTCGCTCATCGCGCTCGGCTACGCCGCATACCGGGTTCGCCTGCGCAGGTTGATTGAGTTGGAGCGGGTGCGCACACGTATCGCTTCCGATTTGCATGACGACATCGGATCGAATCTTTCGCTGATTGCCGGCTTGAGCGAAGTGTTGGGCCAACAAGCAAGACAGGCTGATTCGCAAATCGCCGAGCGACTGTCAGTCATTGCCAACGCTTCCCGGCAATCTGTCGAGGCGATGGGCGACATCGTTTGGGCCGTCAATCCCAAACGCGATAACGTCGTCGATCTGGCGCACCGGATGCGACGATTCGCCAACGACAGGCTAGCGGCGCGCAACATCCAGTTTCACTTCGACGCGCCCAAACCAAATCAGAACGC
>DATGVD010000029.1:0-5188 GCA_035300785.1 Pyrinomonadaceae bacterium
GGGCGACTCTGGAAAAACCATAGCACACTCGCGAGCCCAGGGGCGAGAGTTTTCTAAAAACAGGATTTTCCGAAGGCATTTTCACACGAAACTGTGGGATACGGCTGGAGGAAAAGCGCCGGTCAGGAGCAAATCCCGACCGGCTCAATTGCTCTCAGGTCAACTAATCGTAATTGGAAACGGGAGGAAGCAGAGCGCGAAGACAATCAGCGTGATGATCCCGATGGCTACACGCAGCGCGCCGAGAGGTTCCATCTGTTCTGGTTGTGGGTGACGGACGTTAAGCATTACTGCCAGCAAGACAACGTAAAGAAGCATCGTCGGACTGCCGAACCACAACCACCCGATAATTGTACTCATTAATATCAGAACAAACGCCACCCTCCCAATCCACCAATGCGCGCGCTGCCCGAACGCGGCGAACGTTCCGTGCCCGCCGTCGAGCTGGCCCACCGGCATCAGGTTCAATGCTGTCACCAGCAAACCAAACCACGCGGCCAGGTAAAAGGAATTCGCCGCAGAGTTGTCGAGATCGATTTTGAACGCGTGCGCGATCAAACGAAACAAAAGCGGATCATTGAAAGTGATTCCGCTGCCGGCGCTTCCTGCTTCGCCGGCGATCAGCGGCACGTGATGCAGCGTCAGCACTCCCGCAAAAGCGATCGGAATGATCACGATGAAACCCGCGAGCGGTCCGGCGAGTCCAATATCAAACAAGGCGCGGCGTGAAGGCACCGGCGATTTCATCCGAATGAACGCGCCGAACGTTCCGGGAATCAAAAGCGGCGGTTGCGGAATGAAAAACGGCAGCGTGGCATCAACCCCGTAGTAGCGACAGAACAGGTAGTGCCCAAACTCATGCGCGGTGAGAATCGCCAGCAGCGACGCTGAGAAGACCAATCCCTGACCGAGGGATTTAGGGTGCGTAAATGCGCCCCGCACGATCTCGACCACCGCTCTGGCGTAGTACCAGGGAAACAGCAAAATTGAGCCGGCGATGCCGCCAGTCTCGGCCGGCGAGCCGCTGGCAACGTCCACGTCCGGCCCGGCCATTACGATCCCGCAGATGGTCGTTGTGATCCCGGTAACCAGAAACAACAATCCATGCAGCGCCCACTGCCGCGCGGTCGGACGCGGAGCGTGACGTGCCAAGGACGGTGGCGATGGAAACGTTTCGTCTAACTGGGACATGAATCGAGCAAACAAGAAGCCAGAATTCGTGATCCAGCAATTACTGCTGATTCCGAAATTCTGGCCTCAAACTTAATGCCTGGACAGCGCCGACACGCTAGGCGCTCGGACTCTCGGCTTCCTCGCGGGCCTGCAATTCCTTCCCTGGTTTGAACCGAATGGTCTTGCCGGAAGGGATCGCGACTTCTTCGCCGGTGCGCGGATTGCGCCCGATGCCGCGCTTGCGTGGCTTCACAATAAAGACGCCAAAGCCGCGCAACTCAATGCGGTCGCCGCGCGCCAGCGACTCCTTCATCGAATGAAACAGAGCATCCACGGCCTGCTCGGCCTTCAGTTTCGGCACGCCGGTCCGTTCGGCGATGCGGTTAATAATGTCGAGCTTGATCACGATCCCGCTCCTCCGCTGTGGCAATCGCCTCACGCCGGCGATTCATGGTTTCGCAAAGCTACGGTCTTAATGTGTGAGGGATGATAAGAAGCAGCGTCAAGGACTGTCAAGCTTTGGTAGTGCCCTTATTTGAATTTCTCTGCGCCACCTCTGCGACCTCTGCGTCTCGGCGGTGAGTGTATTTGAACGCATTATTCACCGCAGAGACGCCGAGGTCGCAGAGACCGCGCAGAGAACAACTGAAATTCTGACACTACCCAAGCTTGCCGAAACCGCGCGTGGCAGGGCACGGGTCTCGACTCCGGCAAAGATGCCGGTGAACTGCAGCCAGGGACCCCTGCGCGACTGCAACGCCGTTGGATTGACAATGCTGGCAAACGACGGATAACCTCGATTTGCCGCAGCGCTTGACCGCCAAGGCCGGAAAAAATGTACGTCTATTGTAGCTCGCTCATCATCTAAAACTCATGTTTAGTACGAAATTCAGTGAACCACCGCCTTTCGGCACTATTCATCCGGATGACGACCCGGATATCGAAGTGAAACGGCCAAAGGACGCCGCGCGCAAACACCTGTGGCAGGAATCGCGCCTGCTATTCCGTGATCTAATTTTCGCCTTGATGCTGCTGGCGCTGGTCATGGTCTTTATCGTGCAGCCGGTGAAAGTCGAAGGCACTTCGATGCTTCCTTACCTGCACGACGGCGAGCGCATCTTTGTCAACAAGTTAATCTACTACGACGACTATCGCTGGGCGCCAAAGGTTTATCGCGGCGACATCGTCGTGTTCTGGTTCCCGGAAGATCCTTCGAAGAGCTATATCAAGCGTGTCATTGGTTTGCCGGGAGACACCGTAGAAGTGCACGAAGGCCACGTGCGCGTAAACGGCCGGGACATGGAGGAAGCCTATCTCGATCCGCAATTGAATATGTCGCGGCCGAACCGGCCGCCGGTTTACGTCAAGCCGGGATATTATTTTGTGATGGGCGACAATCGCGACAACTCGAGCGACTCGCGCATTTGGGGTTTGGTGCCAAAGAAGTACGTTTATGGCAAGGCGCTGTTTCGTTACTGGCCGCTGACGAACGCAACCTTGATTTCGCGCGACACGCATAACAGCGCAATTCCGGCGGCACAGAATTACCGGCGCGATGCGTCGAGCCCACCGGACTCCGACGATCGGTAGGTGCGGGGCAGTAGCCCGACCGTGAGGGAGGGCCCAGAGATTGCCGACAAGATGTCGGCGCTCCTTCGGAATGACTGAATGGCTCAAGCTCGTGGCAATGATCTTCTACGCGCCTTTGCGTGGCATGCGCGAAGTGCGCGACCGAGGTTCGCTCGGACCGGCGGTGCTGTGCGCATATGTCTCGCAAGTCGTCTGCGCGTTTATCATGCAGTGGTTCGCAGGCAATCGCATTTTGGCGGGTCGCGGGCCGATGATTCTGGCCGGCGCTTTCTTTGCGGGCGTAGCGCCGATTCTCACAGTGGCGATCGTTGTCGTTCCGTTGATGGCTTTGATCACGAACCTGTTCGATCGCCGCGGCAGTTTTAGCGTTGTGCTTCAGCAGGAATATGGGTCGCTGTCTTCAGTCGCGTTTTATGTGTTCACAGCAACTTCCCTGGTAACTATCCTCGTCACGCTCTCTTTCCACTTCAGTGGATTCCAAGCCGCCTACGTTGCCAGCTCGGCGCAGTTTCCGAGCACTCAACAGTTTCAAGACATGGTGCAGCGGCTTGGAGCATCGGCGGCTGAAATCGCGCTGCTCAAAACCCAGCTTGCCGATCCAGTTTTCGTTTCCAGCTACCTCTTCAATATAGTCCGGTATGGTTTGTTCGCGATTGGAGGTTTCATGACTGTGCGCGTAGTTTTCCGCGTCACCGTCTTGCGAGCCGTCGCCATCCTGTCGCTGACGTCTCTAGTCAGTTTACCGCTCTTAAGCGTTCTTTATCCGCTGTTCCACCATATTTTGGGATCGCCATTTCTCCTGGTGTTTGCGTTCTTCCTGCTACGCGGCTACTTCACCAGCATCGTCAGCACTCAACGCGCGCGCGCCTCGTTCAAGCAGAACCTGGAAGCGGCCACGATCAATCCGCGCGATTCGTCAGCGCATTACAACCTGGGTTTGATTCATCAGCAACGCGGGGAACTGGATCAGGCGCGCGAGCGTTTTCATCGCGCCATCGACATCGATCCCGAAGAGCTGGACGCCCACTATCAGCTGGGCCGCATTGCTCGCGCCCAGAATCGTCTGCCTGACGCCGTCGGACATTTCGAGCAAGTCGTCCAGCGCGATCAGGCGCACGCACTACATGAGATTTGGCGAGAGATCGGCGCGACCTACATCGCTGCCGGCCAGTACAGTGACGCGCGCGACGCGCTGGAGAGGTTTCTCGACCGTCGTCCTAACGATCCCGAAGCTTTGTATCTAATCGGTCGCGCGCATGCCGGGCTGGGTGACCAAAAGGAAGCGACCAGCTCAATGGAGGCCTGCATCGAAGCCGTCAAGACCGCGCCGGCTTACAAGTACCGCATGGAAAAGCGCTGGCTGAACGAGGCGCAGCAGTTTTTGAAAGGCCGAAAGCAGGAGGCCGTAAGCAGTAGGCAATAGGCGGTCTCGTCACCATTAGTTCAAAGTAATGGAAAACTCAAAGTCTGCATTGCTCGCCCTCGAAGACGGCCGCGTGTGGCGCGGGCGGTCGTGGGGCGCGACCGGCGAGAGCACCGGCGAGATGGTCTTTAACACGTCGATGACCGGCTATCAGGAAGTGCTCACCGATCCATCTTACGCCGGACAGATCGTCTGCATGACTTATCCGCTGATTGGAAATTACGGCGTCAATAACGAAGACCCCGAATCAGCGCGGCCGTGGGTCGAAGGCTTTGTCGCGCGCGAATTCAGCCGCATGGCTTCAAGCTGGCGCTCGGAAGAGTCGCTCGACGCTTATCTGAAGCGCTGGAACATCGCCGCCATCGATCATATCGACACGCGTGCGCTGGTGCGCCACATTCGCGACAAAGGCGCGATGCGCGCCTGTCTTTCCACGATCGACGCCGACGCGGACAGCGTGATCGAGAAAGCGCGCAACTCGCCGCGGATGGAGAATCGCGAACTGGCCAGTGTCGTCACCACGAAAACACCTTACGAATTTCCCGCGCAAGGCGACGAGCGCTTTCATGTTGTCTGTTACGATTTCGGCGTGAAGACGAATTCGCTGCGCGAGTTGTCACGCGCTGGTTGTCGCATCAGTGTCGTGCCTGCGTCCACGCCGGCCGGCGAAGTTTTCGCGATGAAACCCGACGGTGTGTTTCTTTCCAACGGCCCCGGCGATCCCGCATCGATGAACAAAGAAGTCGAACAAGTGAAGCAGGTGGCGCAATCCGGCGTGCCGACATTCGGTATCTGCTTTGGCCATCAACTGCTGGGACGCGCCTTCGGTGGAAAAACATTTAAGCTCGTGTTTGGGCATCGCGGCGGGAATCAACCGGTAAAGGATTTCCGGGACGGCCACGTGGAGATCACTTCACACAATCACGGCTTTGCGGTGCTCGCCGACAGTCTGCCGCCCGAAGTCGAAGTCACCCACATCAATCTCAACGACCAATGCGTCGA
>DATGVD010000030.1:0-3630 GCA_035300785.1 Pyrinomonadaceae bacterium
GTTCGGCAATGCAGTCCAGATGATGCGTTGAGTCTTGGCCATAAACTTTCTCAAGCGGCGAACGCCATGCTGTAGTCATCCCAGGGCTTCACCGTCGCGCCGTTGAGCAGGTAAGGCTCCATCAGCTGCGCGAAACTTGGATCGCCGCTCGATCCCGCAAACTTTCGTTCACAGCTGATTTCAACCGACGCGCTGAAGAACAGCACATGAACTTCGACGGTCAGCGTCGCCCGGCCCACACACTTGCCTGAGCTGAACTCATAACTCAATTCCATGCGCAGCTCGATCGACGCGGAAATCAATCCGAGCACGTCAACTTCGCCGCCGATGCGCAGATAGCCGGTCAGCGACGCATTGCCGGCTTCGATCTTGAAATAGATCCCGGCGAGGATGTGCACGCTGCCGCTGGCCACGCCGAAATCGAGCGCGAGCACCGCGCCGAATTCGAAACTTGCTTCAAGGATTTGCACGCCGTGCGGATCCAGCGTGATCCCGAAAAATCCGCCGCCGCCGAGCATCGACACCGTCAGCAGGAACGGGCTCTCGCGTTTGCAGAAATTGAAAAAGACGCTCAGCGGATCGCCGATGAACGGAATCGTGAAGCCGGCGCCCAGGCTCAGGTTCTGCATGCTGAACATCCCCATCGCCAGGTCCGGCAGCGCGAGTGAAAAGCTGGCGTGGATGCCGCTTGCCGAAACATCGATTGCCGGCGGGTCGCTGAATCCGTTCAGCGGAATCAAACTGCGGAGTGATTCGACGAACGAAAGCACGCCGACAAACTTGATCCCGCCCATCTCGACGTTGACGTCGGCTTTCCTGGCCGTACCGGCGAGAAACTGAATCTTGTTGAAAGAAAGCTGAATGAAACTCGCCGGTGCGATCAAATCGAGCGTGAAGTTTTCCAGGCTGCAAATAATGTCCGCGACCGGCGCCGACTTGCCGTCAGTCTTGACGCGGACCTCGACGCCAATCAACAGCGTGCAGGGCGTGCTGCCGTTTTTCGCGATGAAGAGCGGATGGCTGGCGTCAAATCCCCAATCCGTCATCTTCGGCTTCCAGTCGAACTTGACCTTGATCTCTTTGGGCAACTCGGTCGGAATCGCGCCGGCAAACGCTTTGACATCGTTGATGAACGAAGTCGCGTCGGCCAGGTAATGATTGAACAATGCGATATTCTTTTGCAGCTCGCGCTTCGCGCCGTCGGCGATATTTGCGGCCGGCAAACCGCTGCCCAGCGTCGCAAAGTCGCTGCTGAAGGTGCTTAGATCCGAAGAAAGCTTTGCCAGCTTTGCATCGATCGTGTCGAACGGCGGCTTGACGATATCCGGCATGTCCGTCTCGATGATCGTCTTCGCGTCGGCGATGAGTGCATCGACCGTGCTCTGCAATCCGCCGGCTGATCCCGAAATCGACTTTAGAGTGTTTTGAAAATTCTGGACTTCGACCAGAAACGCTTCGATGTTGTTGAGCGCTTCGGTGATGAACTTGGGAACGAGGTCAAGCTTGTCGAGCAGCTTTCCCGGATCGACGCCGCCGATGAGGTTGAAAAGATCGATGCAGCCGAAGATCTGCGGCGAGAGCCCGGCGAAAAAGTCTTTCGGATCAAAACCGCCACCGACAACTTTGCTGACGTCGCCCGCCACCGGGCCCATCACGCGCGACAGGCCGGAAATCTTCATGTTGGGCGTGACCAGCGCGCCCGACTTGTCGCCTTTGCCGGCAAAACTCAGATCGATGCCGGTGATGAACTCGCCAAAGACCTGCCCGTGATTGTTAACCGCGTCGTTGAGGCCGAACTTAAGATAAGCGTCGGCGAATTTGATCTCGCCGGGCTGGTGATTGTCGGCGATGTGCTTCAGCGACGGAATGATCAGTTCGGCCTTGCGCACGGCCGGATAAAAATGCGGGCTGTCTGCACCCAGATGACTCATCTGCGGGTCGGTCGGAATCTCAGCGCCGAAGGTTATCGTCTGCGTTTCGAAAGTCGTGTCGCCGGGCTTGCTGCTGTCGGCCAGCATTATTTTTTGACCGCGCAGATCGCGCTTGCGCCGGTCGCCGGGGCCGCTGGTTTCAAAGTCAGCCTTGGCGATCTGCATCGTCGCGCCGACTTTGGCGGCGGCTTGATCGGCGAACAGCAACGGCGCCGTGAATTCGATCTCGTGGCCTTCGAAATCTTCGGCGATCAAGTGGAATTGAAAATCCTTGCCGCCGACGCGAGGCCAGAACAACGATTGCAGCAAACCACCTGGCCCGTTTGGTAGATCACTGTCCTCTGGTTTGTCGAGATTCGGCGTGACCAGCGTGGTGATGCGCACGCGGCGGAACGGCATCTGCCGATCGTATGAATGATTGTCCGACGTGGTGAGTCCGGTGCCGCCGTAGTTTTTCTCCGGCTCGCGCACGATGATGAACATGCGCTGGCGCAGATAGGCGATGTTGCCGGGCAGGTGGTTGTGAAACTTTCGCTCGGTAATCTTAACCAGCGACGCGCGGTGACCGAACGGGAACAGATAGCCTTTGTAAACGACGCGCACGTAGTGATCGCGGCCCATCGTGCCGCGCTGGCGCCACTCTTCGATGGTCAGCGGATTGGGCGGTTCCCACACGCCGCGCGAATTGATCCACGCGCCCATCGAGCTGAGCATCAGTCGCTCGACATTTACCGCGTTCGGTTCGTAAGGCTCGCGTCTCGGCCGCCCGACCGCGGGCAGAATGATCGTGTAATTCGACGACAAATGGACGAGGTTGTAACGATCGTCAGCGTCGAGCGACATGCGGAATGGATCGTTCGCGTGCGCCGGTGGTGAAAACGGATCGTCGTGAAAACCCTGGTCGAGCGCCCAAATCGCGCGCACCGTGCGCAGCGCTTCGCTCTGTTCGTCAACGCCGCCGTTTGCCCGCACGCCCAGGCGCGTGTGCCAGAGTTCCGTGCGCCTGGCATTCTTTGAAGTAACCGGAAGCTGCGCGTGCGCCCAGCCACCAAAAATATTCGGCGAGAGAATCAGCAGGTAAGGAAGTTCCAGCGCGGTTTCGTCTGGATTCGGTGCGCGCGGTTTTGGCGGCCGGAGTTGAATGATACCCGAAGCGATAATGTCCTTGATCGCCAGGTTTTCTCTCTGCACCGCGATTAAATCTTTGCCGGGCATGGTGGTGATGGCATTGAAGCGCGCTTGCTGAATTACCTTTTGCGCGCTCGCCATGCGCACCGGCTTCACGCTGGCTTTGTCGATCGTCGTAGCCACCAGAAACCTGTTGGGGATGATCACAAAGTTCGTCTCGATCTTCGGCGGCAGCGCGTGCGGCACCACGCTGAGCTCATACTGGCCACACTTTTCGAGAATCGACGTCAGAGTGTAAGCAATCGGCTTTTCGTCAGCGGGAACCCGGAAGACGAGACGGCTCGGCCCCGCGAGGCGCGCGCGCACCGGCGGCGGTTTTGGCGTTTCGTCTCCTTTGCCGGCGTCCGGGTCGGTGGGTTTGCCCGGCGGCGTCTGCACCGGATAATCGGCTGCGGTTTCAAAGAAGGCCTGCTCGGCGATGTTCTGTCCCTGAAAATAAACAACGATGTAGGAAGGCCGCACCGACACATCGCGCACCAGATGCGGAGTGCGACGCTCGTCGAGATTTGCC
>DATGVD010000031.1:0-4519 GCA_035300785.1 Pyrinomonadaceae bacterium
CGGCGACTCGCGGGTCACGTGACGAATCTTCGCGGTTTGTCTCTGTCAGAGAAGTTGGGATACGTCGCTCAGAAGACCCGCTTCGTTCCCCGCAAGATCAAGGGCCGGGTCTGGCGAACAGTCTACGATTCACTCCAGAAGTTTGGCCGGAAACTTCCACGCGCGCTCGAGAGCGTAACAGAGTTGAACTCGCTCGCCGCGGATCGCTATGTGCCGCAGGCGTACGACGGACGCGTAACTTTGTTTTGGGCGTGCGCTGACTTGCGCGCGTCAAACGATCTGGTCGAAGGCTGGCGTGCATTGGCGGCCGGTGGGATCGAAGTCCAGAAGATTCCGGGGAACCACCTCAACATCATCAAAGAACCGCACGTAGCCGAGTTAGCCAATAAGCTGACGGAGTGTTTGCAGCGAGCACAGAACGCGACGCGTTAGTCGAAGAGGAAGGCGTACCTTTTGATGAAGTCCTGGTTCCTTTCGATGATCTCCATGTAAGCATCGAATGCGCGGCGCTTGTATCCTTTGGCGGCCATCATCCTTCTCATCTTCTTCTTCCATGCCGGGTTCGATGAATTCTTTTGCAGGTATCCGCTGACCAGAGTATCCCAATCAAGCAATCGTTTGATGAATACTCGGTTGAATAGCTTTTCCATCCGCGGGTTGGTCAACATTTCGTTTTGGGTTTTTCGGTAAGCATCTTTCAGGGCGCGCAGGGCTAAGGCTTCACCTTCCACGCATACGCGCCTGGCGGGGCGATAGATGCTTTGCAGGTAACCCACTTCGCTGGTCGCGAATCTTTTTGGGTTAGACTTGCCCCAGATGTAACGTTCATCCACGGCCATGCTGGGCAGCGTGCCGTGCGCGTGAAAATTTATGGTTTGCGGGCCGGGCACTACCAGCGCATCGTGATCCATGAAAATGATCTTCACTTTCCATTCGCCACCGCTCCAAAAACTCTTGAGCCCGACATTCCTGGCGACAAAGGATTCGCCTCTGGAATAGCCGCGCGCCGCCAACAGCGTGCCCCAAAGTTTTCCGATCTGCAGCACGAGCGACAAGTAAACCCGGTCGGCCCGGGCCCGATTGCTCGCTGCGGAAAGCGCGGCGTCGACATAATTCTGGTAACTCTGGTGGCTGACTTCCGGCGGTCGATAGACACCCAGAACTTCTTCCAGCAGATCGCAGGCGAGACGCTTCGCGTCCGGCTTTGTGTAAGGCACTGCGAGGCCTTTGGTGAAATAACTTTTCGGCCCATCGCTCGAGAGATAGAGCGCCAGCTTATCCAGACGAAACGAACTGGTGCCGGCCAGAATTGCCTGAGCGGGCGCGACGTGTCCGATGAATCGCGCGGTGAGCCCGAGCTCGCCGCGCAGATGCGGGAGGATTGCATCGCCTTCTTCGGAGAAGGCCTCGACGGCTTCACCCATCGCTACCCGCATCCGCCGAAAATCCTTGTCAAAGATTTGCGGCTCTGTAAAGTACGTGAGCAGTTGCGCGTTCTCTCTTTTTGTGGGAACAGAAGACACGCTGGAGCGCGCGACGTAGCCGGCCATCGGCGCGTCATCGCCATGCACCAGTCGATAGACGAGCGCGAGTTTGGAAGCAGTCTTCGCCTCGTATCGCAAGAGCCACTGCATGCCGCCGCCATCGAGCCGGTGTGAGGGCGGGACGGTGTATCCGTCGCGCGCAAAGACGATATGCAAAGGGTTTGGGTGCTTGCGACCGGCCCTCTTGAATTCGAACTCGAATTCGCTTCCCGGCGGCTTGACGACTACCACGACAGTCGTCAGCGGATATTCCACGAGTGAATTGATTTCCGAACTGGTGCCCTCCGCGACCCAGTAGATGTTCGAGGATTGAGAGAGTCCTGCCAGAATTCGGGCTTCATAGTCAGGCAAGAGATCGACTGCGTGGCGAACTTCATCTGCCGCGAACGCGGGCTCTAACGTATCCAGGTCTTTCACGCCGCGGGAAACTTTCAACTGATCGAGAATCCGCTGCACCACTTCGTCGGGCGTGAACAAGTAACGAGCGAGAGACAGCTTGCAATCGTGGCGGGCCAGTTGGATGAAATCACAAACGGCATTCCACGGGGTTCGCGGCCCGCGAATCTGTTCGTGCACGCGGCGGTATCTTTCCAGCTTGCGTCGGAACTCAGAGGTGAAGCCGCGCACTTCAGTTGTCGTGTAGCCCTCCTTCAACACTGAGCCGGCGATCTGGCTTTTCGATCGGGGCGACTGTTTCAGATTCAACTGAGTAAAAAGAAAATCGAATTCTTTCGAGTCGGCGGGATCAAGTTTGAGGATCTGATGCTCGAGCATCAGGATGGCCAGTCGCCTAATCTCCCACGGCGCGCCGCCCGCTGGCTTTGCAACTTCGAAGAGCCTCAGGCAAAAGCCGCGATCGTAAGATTCATTTTGGAGCAGGCCTGCGAATAATTGATGCGCCGCGCGCGCATCGTCGAACTCGTTTTTCAAAAGATCGAGGAAATGATTTTCGGGGAGAGCGCGCTGGGACCTTCCAGGACTGTTCATTGTCTCAGAATAAACGACCTGGCCAGGAATGGACGACCGTTCGCTCGCTGCTGGGAGTTACACTCAAGCGCGATCTGAAGCGCCGGCGCCGGTTCGCGACGTTCCTGATATTGCTTAGCTCACTTGCCGCGACCATACTTGCCGCCGCTAGGAGGCTTCGGCTTACCACCCCAGGACTTGGTTCCCGTCGGTTTGACGCGATACGTTTTGCCGCCGCCCGTCGGCTTACCGCCATAACTCTTGGTGCCGGTTGGCTTCGGATACGGTTTCTTCGGAGAGTACTTCTTGCCGCCGCCGTCCTTTTTCTTGCCTTTTCCTTTCGTCTTCGGATAGGGCACGAATCCCACCGCGATGATCAGCGCGTTGAGAAGATCGACCGCCGTCTGTCGTGTCAGATAGACGGCCACGGTGTCCAGCGGATTATACTTGCCACCACCACCGCTGGGACGACCGCCACCGTACTTTGGTGGGCTATACTTGCCGCCGCCGCGACCTGCGCCGTACTTAGCGCCGCCTCGACCACTGGATTTTCCCTTTCCCATAACTTTGCTCCTCGAATTCTAAAGGTTAAGTGCTACGGTTTGCTCTTGTCCTGGACTGGTTGTCGGATGAAGCGCTTCAGATCGTCCGCTCTCTTCGGCGCGGCCGGCGGCGGAGTGGTTACCGGCTTACACGCAGTAACTGCCGGCGCTGCTGGTCCTTTCGGGCCGACGCGGAAAATGCCCCACGCGCCCAGGTTTGCCTGGTTTGGCAGGAAGACGGTGTAGAGATAATCGCCGGCTTGTTTGGCCTCGCCGCCCGCCTTATTCAGAACAATCTCAAAATGATCCGTTGCGCCGTGATTGTCGCGCGAGCCTATCCATTGCGAGAGGCTGTTATCGCCGATCACCTGAGAATCTTTGGTGTACGGATTCCGCTGCCAGACATGGCCGTGCAACGTAAAGACCTGCGACGTGCCGGTGCCAAACGGATGCGTCATGCGAAAACGAACTGCATCGCCGACGTCGGCAGTTAAGATCGGAGTCTTCGGATCTTTCTGCAGCGTTTGGATCAACTGGTCCGACAACATGCACGAGAAATCTATCGTCGAGTTGCCCGCGTATCGAAAGCTTTGTGGTTCTGTCCGATAATTGACCGCGCTCTTGTTGCCTTGCGAGATTCTGAGATCGTCGCTGATCATCAGCGCAAACTCGCGAAACGTCGTGTTGTCCGCCAACGTTACAGTTGCCGAGGCGCGAGAGGTGGGCGGCGGAGGTTGCGGAGCCGGCAGCGGAGGCGGATCGCAACTCGCCAGGTTCGGTGCATCGCCGCATTGCCACGTCGCACCCTTCGGCTCGATTATCATCTGACCAAACAAGCCGTTGATGTGCTGGTAAACCGGATCGGACGGAAACAGATTGAGCGATCCGAACTCGACCGGGGTGTAGGTCGGGTTGTTGTTACCATCACGATCGATCTTGCCGGCATACCATTGATACTGGATGGACTGATTGAACCCCACCACCTGGTTTTTCATCTGGCTGTTCCAGCCAACGTTGATGCCGTCGCTTATGGCCGCGTCGTAAGAGAGTAATTGCGGATGCAGGCCTACGTACTTGGACATTTTGGATTGAAAGATCGGCTGACCATTCGCATCGACGCCATTGAACGGCGACGCTAGCGAGAACTGTTGTTGGTAAACCAGCGAGGTTGGATTCAGCTTGTTCGTCAGATTTACCGTGATGCAATCGCCGGCATTCGCGCGCAGAATCAGCGGCTCGACCGGAGCTTTAGCATTCAGCTTGCCGGCGACGAGATCCTCTGTCCGAACGTACATGACACCGATCGTGCTGCGTAATGTCGGGACTCGACTGTTGTAGACGATTTGTCCCCCCGGAAGCGCCGCCTGCGCGGTCACGGCCGTGATGTTGAAGGTTCGCGGCGGCGCCCCCGCCGGACAAGTCGCGTAGGTCACATTGTTGTTTGGGTTGATCGGATTGCTCGTAAGC
>DATGVD010000032.1:0-3227 GCA_035300785.1 Pyrinomonadaceae bacterium
TCTGCTTTTTCTGTTTCTCTTCACGCCCTCCCTTACGGTCGGGCTACTGCCCCGTCTGCTTACTGCTTACTGCCCGCCGGCGCCGCGTCCTTTGGTGAGTTGTAAATCTCGCGTGCTTTCACGACGTAAGTCTTATCGTCGTATTGCCCGTCGCCATCCACGTCAACCTTGACGACGATCTTGTGTTGCTTACCATCGTGCGCGTCGTCGGGCTTGAATGCCAGGCTGTACTGACTGCGCAGCAGCGCATTGATTGACTGGAGCGCATTCGGAAGCTCGCCCTCGAAGGTGATCGGATAGTAAGCACCCCCGGTTTCGTTCGCAAAGGTCGTCAACGTATTCTGCGCTTGCAGAAAAGTCATGCGGCCGGGTTGGCCCAGCAGACCATCGGTAGCCCCAAGCTGATCGCCGTACTTTTTGAAAAACAGATTTCCAGTGCCAATGATGAAAATCGGAATCCCAGCGTTCTGGGTGATCTTGCGTGCCTGGCCGTAGTTGATCTTGCTAAACGTATCGATGCCGGAACTCACCAGCACCACCGCGCGGCGCCGACCCTGCACGGCGCTCAAGCCGGAATAGTCGGCCTTCTCTGACTTCGAATCTTCCAGCACCACTGAGTCGCCGCGGCCGCCGATTAGCGTGAACTTGAGCGCATCAAAGAGATTCGTTTCGCGAAACGCCGGCTGGTTGTGCAGCAGCAGACTGATGACCGCCTGAATCCGCGCCGGATCGTTGGTAAAGTCAGTCAGCGGAGTAGGACGCATGTCGTAGGCAACTACCGTAACGAAATCCTGCGGCGGCTTGATGAATTGTGATAAGAACATCGCCGTCGGTCGGATCACTTCATATTGCCCGGGCTCCATCCCATTGCTCGCGTAATATCCGAGTTGTTCCCCAAGCTTGCTGTATTCAACCACCAGCGCCACGGTGATCGGTGCTTCCGGGGTCGAAAAGTTGGTGATGTCTTTCTTAACGCCGTCGACAAAAATCGCGAAGTTATCTTTCTTCAGACCGGTAACGATCCCACCGCTCTTCTTGTTATAAACGACGGCATCGACGTTCACGATATTCGTGACAATCGTGACCTTCTCGGCCTCTTGCGGCTTGCCGACGAGGTTGGGCGGCAAGGGCTCTTGCTTTTGCTCGTCAGTTTGCTGGCCTTCGGGCGGGCGTTTGTTCTTTTTCTGATCCGAGGATGGCGGTTGGCGGCGTGCTTGCGCGAGCACTGCAATCGTCTTGAACCCGGCTACCGAGAACGCGACTACAACGACTATGACAAACAGCCGGCGACGAAGAACATTCCTTTTCATGATGACAATCCTTTACTGAATCTGAGGCAGGCCGCTTTTCAGCTTCACGAACCGAACTATATTGCGCTCGCGCGAGTGTGGTCAAGCTGTCCGGGTTTCCGGCCTGTCATTCTGATGCGAAGTGGGTACGGGAAGTTGCTGAGTTATGGAGTGCGCCGGCAGAGCGAAGCGGCGACGGCACTTTAATTACGGCGAGTCTGGCTCAATCCGGAGAGTCCAAAGCGGTGTCGCGCTACGCTTGCCACCGCACTCCAAATTTACCGCGGGTTACCGCCGACGGCTTCGGCCTCGATGACCACGTCGTAGTTTCCTGAATTGTCGCTGAGGTTTCCTTCGTTTACCCCCAGAAACAGCACGCCGTCGCGTTGCACGACAAAGTCGCGGCTGCGGCCGATGAAGATGAACTCGTCGTTGTCGTCACCGATTACCGCGATCAGTCCGCCCGTCGGTTGGTTGCGCATCAACTTATCGCGGTCGGGAAGATTCGGCAGACCGTCGGGGGTGGAAAATCGGTTGTTGCCCAGGCTGACCCGGCCCGAAGCATTGATCCGTAGACGCTGGCCGCGCCGCACTACCAGCCCGGTGTTCGTCCAGCCATTACTCGCGTTGTCGGCCCGCACGCGGGCGTTGATCTGGAAAAAAGTGGGCGAAGAATTCGGATTCGTCGTCGGTCCTGGAGGCGTATAGCTCGGCTGCGTATTCGGCGGCGGTTGATAGCTTGGCTGCGTGTTTGTCGGAGGCTGATAACTCGGTTGGGTGTTGCTCGTGTCATTGCTCGTGTTACCAGAAGCGCCGGTCGAGTCAAACTCGATCGACTCGACATCTTCCATGTAAACAGTGATGCGGCTCTTACGTCCGCGCGCGCCACTCCCGAGCAGAATCGTGAACTGCTGATCTTTAAAACCGACAACCTGGCCGTGCAGCACGCTGCCGTCTTTCAGCCGAATCGTGTCGGACAATGCGGGCAGACAAATTCCGAGAGCCAGGACAACTACCAGCAGCGGACGAAAGAAAAACCGTTTCATAGCCACCTCCGATATAGACGCAGAGCAGTTGAGTAGATTATTGGCACGCGCGTGTGCATTCAGGAGAGACAACGGCGGCAGTTTACCACAAACCGCGACGCGCGGGGCACAAAGCCTTAGGGCGGGTAGTGTCCTAATTTGAAATTCACTGTCTAGGGCTAGTCACAACGAGAAGGGCATTTTCAGGCAGTGATGGGTTTTGATGTACCGTTGGACCGTATCCTGATTTCATGAACGCGTCGATCAGAGCATCAATGGCCTCAGTGCCGGGCTCTACCGTCCTCCGAGAGGTCATTGGCGCACTGGTTTGGACCGATTCCGTCCCAAGATGCCCAAGTCTTAACCAGATCTCCTAAACATTTAGTTGACAACTCAAGGGTCCCCTTGCTATCCTCCTAAACTCTTAGGAGTCGAAAGGCGGTGGCTAACTCAGATTGCTATCCGTTAAAAGAGTCCGTCAAAAGAGTCCGTCAAAAGAGAAGGAGAGAGACTATGCAGTCCGTAGCATTGATCGCGATTCTATTTGCCTTGATGATAACGCCCCATAAGCCCTCTCTGGCCATCAGTCAATCCCCTAAGAACTGGTGGCCTGCGTCCGGCACTGTGATTCTCGAAGGCGGGCACATCGAGCAGGCGACTTTTGATGAGTTCGCAAAGCGGCTCATCGCACTAGCGGGCGGGCCGGACGCGCTCATCGTCATCATTCCCACGGCAAACGAAGCCGTGGCGCCGCGACTCCGCGGAACCGGCCCCCCGTACGATCCCAACGAACTGAAGAAGCTGATGGAAAGGAAAGGCGCGCATCGCGTCACGGTGCTGCACACGCGCGACCGGGAGGTCGCCAACTCGGAGGACTTCGCGAAGGTCCTGCGCACGGCCGGCGGCGTCTGGA
>DATGVD010000033.1:0-4526 GCA_035300785.1 Pyrinomonadaceae bacterium
ATTTTTTGAGAGTCTGCCAAACTGTGCCGTGAACGCTGAAGGGCAGACAAAAGCAACGAAATAACTCAATAAAATGGTAGGCGCGTGGGGACTTGAACCCCAGACCTCTGCCGTGTCGAGGCAGCGCTCTACCAACTGAGCTACGCGCCTATTCGAATGTATTTAGGCGCAAGAGCGTTCTACGTGTCAAGTGCTCTACCCCTGAGCTTACGCGCCTGGAGATCCATCGATTATTCCGAACAACGAAGACGACGGCGAAAGTAACAAACGCCCGATTAAAGTGTCAACCTCAATTGTCGGGCTCTTTGTCAGAAGCACCTGCTCGGGCGGATGATCTCCTTGAATTCAAGTGAACCACGAGCAGGATCGGACCACGACCCCAACTCAAATTAATAAATCGACCTCGCTCACTCAAACTAAACATTGATGGAGTCGAGGAGGTTCGTCTAAACTACGATCGTGAAAAAGACTGAGAAGCGAAACGATCTCACCGTGGTGAGATCGCAGGTCAAAGCCCTGCTCGCGCGTAGTCCCGCGTTCCGCTCGCTAACACCAGACGTGCGCAGACAGATCGCCGGTGACACGGTAAAGGTCGCCAACTATCTCGCGGGTTCGGCCCCGAGCCGCGGTGCTGACAAACCTGTCGGAGAAGTAGACTTTCCCGGTTTTGTCTCCAGCTTAATCAAGGGCGTGTTCGACGCGATTGTGGACGCTTCAATCAAACAGATGGAAGCTTACGCGCAACTAGTGGCCGGCGTGGCAAAGTCTTTGAATGAGTTCAGTGATGCGAATCTCAGCGACAACCAGGCTCTTGGTCAATTGCTTGATCGATTACCTCATTTCTTCGGGAGCAGCCGCCGTAAGCCGAAACGCTTGCCGGTGCGTCTGGCAACCAGCCGCCAGAAACTGCTCGCCACCATGATGCTGATGGGGATAAATCGAATCGTGGTTACGGAAGGCAAGATCTCCGCCAAACAACGCTGATCGGGATCAATCGCAGAGTCCTCAACGTCTCTGCGAAACCCGGGTAGTCTCGGCTCGCTCCCATTCATCATAGAGCTCCGCGAGCCGCGCCTCCGTTTCTTTGTACTCATCGTTAACCGCAACCAGTCGGGTGATGTCGCGCGCAATTTCCGGCTCTGACATTTTCCTGGACAGGTCGGCGAGGCGCTTTTCCAAGTCCGCGATTTCGGCTTCGATGACCTCGGGACTGCGCGGCTTCTTGATGATCTTGACGCGTGACCCGCCCGCTACCGCAGGTAGTACTGACTTGCGCGTTGATCCATCCGCCGGCAAAGACTTCTTATTCACGCGGCGCGAACCACCCGCTACCGCAGATGGATCTGACTTCCCACCACGGCGAGTAGCACCGGGCGCCGACGCTGCTGATGCTGATTCGGTCAATGACTCGCCCTTTAGCCGGGCGGCCTTCCAATCGTGAAACTCCGTGTAGTCGCCGTTGTAATGTTCGACGTTGCCGGCGCCGTCGAGCGCGAGAATTTGCGTAGCTACCCGATCCAGGAAAAAGCGGTCGTGACTGATCGTGATGATCGTTCCTTCAAATGCGTCGAGCGCTTCTTCCAGAGCTTCGCGCGAAGGAATGTCGAGATGATTTGTCGGCTCGTCGAGCACCAAAACATTTACGCGCGAATAAATCAACTTGGCCAAAGAGAGTCTTCCCTTCTCTCCGCCGGAAAGATCGCCCACGTGCTTGTAAACGTCATCGCCGACAAACAGAAACTTCGCCAGAAAAGATCTCAACTCGCCCGCCGTCGCGCTCGCCGGCGCCACGCGCCTCAGTTCCATGATGATCTCGTTACGCTCATCGAGGTCTTCGAGCTGCTGCGCGTAATAGCCAATCTGAACCTTTGCGCCCCAGCGCAGCTCGCCTGACAACGGCGGAAGCTGGCCGAGCACGGTGCGCACAAACGTAGTCTTGCCCGATCCGTTCGGGCCGATCACGCCGAGACATTCTCCCCGCCGCAAGATGAGCGAAATGTCGCGCGCCAGAGTTTTATCCGGATACCCAACGCTCGCTTCAGTCACCGTTAACACGTGCGTCCCCGATCGATCGATCTCCTGCAAACGAAAATCACCGGAAGACTGGTCGGCCCGCACGGCGTCGACGCGTTCGAGGCGTTGCAGCATCGTGCGGCGCGATTTTGCCTGCTTGGTTTTTTGCCCGGCCAGGTTGCGGCGGATGAACTCTTCGGTCTTGGCAATCAGCCGTTGCTGATTGTCGTAAGCGCGTTGCTGCGCCTCGCGCCGCTCTTCGCGCTCAATCAGGAAGGCCGAGTAGTTTCCGACGTAGTTGGTCGCGCGCCCGTTTTCCAGTTCGATGATGCGCCGGCAGGCACGATCCAGAAAATAACGATCGTGACTGATGATCACGAAGGCGGAGGCGTATGTTTGCAGAAACTCTTCCAACCATTCGACCGCAGCAACATCAAGATGATTCGTCGGCTCGTCGAGCAGCAGTACGTCCGGCTCGGCCAGCAGCAGGCGCGCCAGGCCCAGGCGGTTTGTCTGACCTCCCGAGAGCTTCTCGGTTTCCATTTGCCAGGTTTCGCGATCAAAGCCAAGCCCTTGCAGGATCGCTTCGGCTTTCGCCGAATACTCAAAGCCGCCTTCGCGCTCGAATTCGTGTTGCAGATCGCTGTAGCGCTCCAGAACTTTTTCAAGATCGCCGGCTTCGGCCATGCGATGCTCGAGTTCATGCATCTCGTGTTCGAGTTGCTGCAGATGGCCGAAGGCCGCGAGCGCCGATTCGTGCACGGTCGAACCAGGTTCGAAGTGGACGTGTTGGGAGAGCAAGCCCAGTCTCAAGCCACGCGCGCGCACGACTTCACCCCGATCAGGCGTGGCTTCATCATCGACCAGCCGAAAGATCGTCGTCTTGCCGGCGCCGTTTCGTCCGACCAATCCGACATGCTCGCCCGGATTGATCTGCAGCGTTGCGCCGCGCAGAACTTCCTGCGCGCCGTAGGATTTGTGTACGTCAGTAAGGCGAAACAGCATGTGGAGTGCTGCGACTTGTCGCAGCTTTGGTACTAGCTAGCCACCAATGGAAAGCGGTGACAAGTCACCGCACTCCAAAAAAAGAGAACGGGTGCAAGCATGAAATTCTCGCTCGCACCCGCTCGGTCTTGCGCAAACTCTTTCAATTACTTCTTCGCTGGAGACGCCGCCTTCGCCGGAGACGCCGGTGCCTTGGCCGCCGGCGCTGCGCTTGATGCCGCTGCCGGCGTTGCGCTTCCGGCCGGTTTTGCCGCATCGGGCGAAGCGGGACGCAAGCCCAGATTGCTCGGATTGGTCAGCATGTCGGCGGCGAGATTATTCACGATTTTGGCCTCCGATATTGCTACTTCGAGCAAAGCCGTGTTCAAGATCTTCTTGCGCTCGTCAGTTAACTTGACCGCGATCTGCTGGCGCACGCCCTGACTTTCGAGCGTTAAATTCTCGGTCTGCAGGTGCTTCTCCTGGAGCTTAAAGATATACCAGCGACCACCGGGATACTGTGGCGAATTGAACTTCACCGGCGCCGTGTAACTCCCGGCCTGCATGGGGCCGAAGAATTGCGACACCAAATCCGCTGGGAAGCCGGTGCCCTTCAAATCTTCTTCAGTAGCAAAGCCAATGTCGCCGCCGTTCGGTACACTTTGGGCGTCCTCGCTCTTGGCCCGCGCGATCGTTGCGAAATCCGCGCCGTTCTTCAGTTGCTGGTAAATGGCGTCGATCTTGACCTTCGCGTCCGCCTCAGTCTTAGCATCGTCGTTCCTGATGCCGGTCTTGCTGTTGTCCGCGGGATCCACCGCAATCATCGCCAGCGCTACACCGCGGGCGTTGACGAATTGCGGTTTGTTCGCATTGTAGTAATCCTCGACTTCGCGATCACTGATGCTGATCTTGCCCGCATATTTATCTTGCAGCGCATTGATCGCCAGGTCTTTCTTCCCCTCTTCACGCAGGGCTTCGGTGGTCAGGCCCTGCTCTTTGAGTTGCCGATCAAACTCTTCCTGAGTCGCGCCGGTCTGCTGCTTCCGCTGGTTAATTGCCGAGGTAATCTGCTCCTCGGTCGGCAAAAGTTTTTCCTGCTCAGCTCGCTGATAGAGGACTTCGCGCTGAATCAAGCCGTCGAGCACCGTGAGCCGCGCCTGCGCCAGATCATGCGCCGACATTTGAGACTCTTTGCCCTCTGCCTGTTGGTGGATCGCGCGCTCGACCTCTTTGAGCATGATGGGCTTGCCATTGACACTCGCCGCTACGGTCGTATCAGCCGTACTGCCGCCACTCGAAGAACACGCCGCAAAGGCAAAAGCGATTAGGCCAATCAGCGCCAGGAGAGTGAACTGTTTTGAAAATCTACGCACTTGGTTTAGCTCCTTCAGGATTTCGGAAAGTTGTTTCGTTCGTCATGCGGCTTTGGCTATCTTGCCGCCCTTGATGCATCTGGTGCACACGCGCATTCGACGAGCGCCACCTTGCGGAAGTTGCACGCGAACCAACTGCAGATTCGGATTGAACCG
>DATGVD010000034.1:0-3775 GCA_035300785.1 Pyrinomonadaceae bacterium
GATGCCAAGGAGAGAGTTATGAAAAATGGAGACGTGCGGATACTTGTTGTCGACGACGAGCCCCAGATGGCAGACTCAGTCAGACAAAACCTCATCGAGGAAGGTTACTCCGTCGATATCGCCACCACTGGTGCCACGGCACTTGAATCCTTCGACCAGGCCGGGCATCAAATCGTCATTTGCGATCTGGTGTTGCCGGACATGGATGGCCTTGAGGTTATGCGCCACATCAAGGACTCGCGTCCCACAACCGAGGTGATCGTTGTCACGGGCTATGGCTCGGTCGCCAAGGCCGTCGAGGCGACCAAGGCCGGGGCTTTCTATTTTGTTGAGAAGCCTTTTGAGTTTAGCGAAATCCAGTTGCTGATCGACAAAGCAGCAGAGCACCACCGATTAGTAGTTGAAACGGCCAGCATGCGCCGCCAACTCTCGACGCGATCAGAGTATTTCAACATTATCGGGGCCTCCAAACAGATGCAGACGATCTACGAGACGATTGAATCGGTAGCCAAGTCAGACGCTAACGTTCTGATTGTCGGTGAATCGGGAACCGGCAAAGAACTTATTGCCAACGCGGTTCATTACAATTCGCTCCGTTCGAAGAAGGCTTTTATCAAAGTTAACTGCGCGGCTCTGCCCAAGGAACTAATAGAATCGGAACTGTTCGGCCATACCAAGGGTGCCTTTACCGGGGCGCACGCTGACAAGGAAGGTCTGGTTCAGCACGCCGCTAGCGGGTCGTTATTGTTGGACGAAATCGGGGAAATGCCGGTTGAACTACAGCCAAAACTCCTGCGGGTGCTCCAGGAACGCAGCTATCGAAAGGTCGGATCAGAAAAGACTTTTCCCGCAGATTTCCGGCTGATCACTTCGACTAATCGCCTTCCGGCCGACTCGATTCGTGACGGCTCTTTGCGCGACGATTTGTTCTATCGGATTTCGACCATTACCTTGCATGTCCCGCCGCTGCGCGAACGAAGCGAAGACATTCCGCTGCTCGCAGAACATTTCCTCGCGCTGTATGCAGAGAAGTATCAGCGACAGATTACCAGCCTCTCTCCCGCTGCGTATCAACATCTCTTTGCGCATACGTGGCCTGGCAATGTGCGCGAATTGCAAAACATGATGGAGCGGGCCGTGCTCCTGGCAAAAGGGACTGGAATTGAGCCGGCTGACCTGTCCGTTAGCAACGGCGGCCCCATTGCGGAAGGAGCGTCGGCAAATGTTTCCTGGTCCGTGCCACCGCATATGACGCTTGAAGAGATGGAGAAGACTCTTATTGAAAGTACTCTGAAACGCACCGGCGGGAACAAACAAGCCGCAGCCAATCTGCTCGGGATCTATCGTCCGCGGCTTTACAGCAAGATAAGACGATATAACATCGATGCCGCCGCTCTGCGGCGAACATAGTCCGGCAGCATCCGTACGTAGTTCTGCGACAAAGTTGTGGCTATGAGTTCAAAGAGACAAGTCCGGCAAGGTTGGCAATCGCCGTGATCAACTCGTTTGGTTCAACCGGCTTTGGGACAAACAAATCGAAGCCGGCCGCCAAAGCTTGTGCCCGATCTTCAACCCGAACGCGGGCAGTCAACGCCACCGCCGGCGTTTGCCGACCGCCTCGCGTCTCGGATGCTCTGATCTTACGAATGAGCGAGTAGCCATCCTCATGCGGCATCGCCAGGTCAAGTACCAGCACATCCGCCCTGGACCGCCCCAGCACTTCGAGCGCTTCAGCCGCAGAGCACGCCGTTTGCACCTTCGCCATGGATTCAGTCAGCAGTGCGGTCAGAACCTGTAGAGTGTCCCGGTCATCATCCACCAGCAGGACCTTCAGGCCATCGAGTCGCGGTCGAGACCCGAGTTCCATCCGGGTCTCTTTTGTCAGACCCAAATCTCGAGGACTTCGCGTGTTCCTTCTTATGTGTTGTGTTGGGGCGATTGGAAGCGTAATGGTAAACGTTGCGCCACACCCCAGACCCGCGCTGTCAGCGCGGACCGTGCCACCATGCAGCTCAACCAGGTGTCGGACCATCGCCAATCCCAGACCAAGCCCGCCATGTAACCGCGTTTGACTGCCGTCAGCCTGGCGGAAACGCTCAAAGACAAAAGGAAGAAAGGCGGGCTTGATGCCTTCACCGGTATCGCTTACACAAATCTCTATACTTCGATCGAGGCGCGATAGTCGTACCACGACCCGGCCGCCGGAAGGAGTGAACTTGATTGCGTTGACGAGCAGATTCCAAACTACCTGCTGCAAGCGGCTGGGATCTCCCACGACGTGTCGGGCCAGCGGATCGAGGATCACTTCCAGTTGAATGCCTTTTGCATCAGCAGCCAAGTGTGCGGACTCGACGGCACAATTTATGACCGAGGCCACGTCAACAGGCACCGTGTCCAGGCGGACCTTACCCGTGATGACGCGCGAGACATCCAAAATATCCTCAATCAGTTGAGCCTGCGCCCTGGCGTTACGGTCGATGACCTCCAATGCGCGTCCCGCGGTTGCTTCGTCCAGTTTGCCGGCAAGCAGCATATGGGACCACCCGATAATGGCGTTAAGTGGAGTGCGCAATTCATGCGAGACCGTGGCCAGGAACTCGTCCTTCATTCGACTGGCGTTTTCGGCTTCAGCCCGGGCCACTTGTTCGGCCACCAGAGAAATGCGCAGGCGTTCCTCAGTCCGTTGTCTTTCTTTGACCTCCGCCTCGAGCGACTTTGACCCTCGCTGCAACTCAACGATTTCGCGCAGACGATCATCCTGGTTACTCAGCGTCATGTAACTCTCGGCGGGAATGATCCGAGTATGAGTTGCACATACGTCGGTAAACGGTTTGACCCGCGCCGCGCCGTTGCTCTGGTTCATTGGGTAGACGCAGAAGAGCGAGAACGAGTGGGTCCTTTGCAGGTCATTCCACATCTCTTCCATCCTTATCGCCCCTTCGTAGTTCCCCGCCTCCCAAAGTAACGCGACCATCTCGCCAAAGATCCGCACATCGCGCCCGCCGTTTGCCGCCCGTTCAATGAGGCCACCAACAACTTCGGCGAAGCGTGCGCGATCTGGAAACCCTCCGATCATAAACCGCGCCAGAGTCTTCTGCGCATCCAGCGCGATATATTGTCCCGAAGCTCGACAGTCGCGCAAATCCAATCCGCTTTCCCGCAGTGATTCTTCAAGACCCAGCCGCCGCGCCTTCGTGCCTATCACGATTACGGCGTTACCGGCACGCAACCCGGCCCCAACAAAATCGGTCAATGAGTTAAGAAGGAAAGAGTCAGTCTCGTAAAACTGCACGAAGTGCTCTGCCTTACCTAATGGTTTCCCATCAGAGCGAGGCGTGAGGGTGCGCGTTGCTAAGTTGACCGCTCTACTTTGAACTACCCGATCAACAGATTCAGATTTGTTTTTTGTTTCTCGCTCCATTACCCGCCGACAAAGTCATCGATTAAACCGCGCTATGCTTTCACCGTTGAGTGTTTGAGAAGGACACCTTGTCTGACCGATTCGCCTCCTCTTCTCTCAAATGTCTCACGCCAAGGTCCGCCTGCCAGTCACTAATTGAATTACCAGAAGTATCAGGGCGATCACCAGAAGCAAGTGAATGAAACCGCCCAGGGTGTAGCTGGTTACCAGTCCGAGCAGCCAAAGAATCAGCAGGACAGCCAAAATCGTCCAAAGCATATTTTTCTCCCTTCAATGTATCTCTACAGTACATCTGCGCTCCAGAATGTCCCGGTTTCGAGACGCTGAAGGAGTGCTGAGATTACTTGTGAGGTT
>DATGVD010000035.1:0-7951 GCA_035300785.1 Pyrinomonadaceae bacterium
TAGCCGGACATGAACAGCACCTTGATCCCCGGGCGCAGCGAACCCAAACGGTCGGCAACCTCTTTGCCGCCGGCGCCGGGCATCACGACATCGGTGAGCAACAGATGAATTTCCTGCGCGTGCTCAATACAAAGGCGAATGGCGTCTTCGCCCTGCTCCGCAACCAGAACCCGGTAACCGGCGTCCTCCAGAATCTGGCACGCCAGGCCGCGCACCACCGCTTCGTCTTCGACCAGCAGCACGGTCTCCGATCCCGCTGGGATTGGGCTTTCCACCGCTCTGGCCCCAGATGATTTGGGCGCTGTAGCGAGCGCCGGCAGGTAAACCTTGAACGTCGTTCCATGATTCGGCTCGCTATAAACCGAGATGTTTCCTCCGCTCTGCTTCACGATTCCGTAAACGGTCGACAAGCCAAGGCCGGTTCCTTTGCCTTTCTCTTTGGTCGTAAAGAAGGGTTCGAAGATTCGTCGCCGCACCAGTTCGTCGATGCCGGCGCCGGTGTCGCTGACCGCCAGCATGACGTAGGCACCGGCATCAACACCGACGTGGGTGCTCGCATATTCCCGGTCCAGCTCGGCGTTCACAGTCTCGATCGTCAGTTTGCCACCGTGCGGCATCGCATCCCGGGCGTTGACGATCAGGTTAACCAGCACTTGCTCAATCTGGCCCGGATCCGCTTTGACACGCTTCAGATCGGTCGCCAGTTTCGCGCTGAGCTGAATATCTTCGCCGATCAATCGCTGCAGCATCTTGTTCATGTCGGTGACTGTGTCGTTCAGATTAAGCGGCAGCGGTTGCAGAATCTGCTTGCGTCCGAAGGCCAGCAACTGCCGCGTCAGGTTCGCGGCGCGCTCGCCGGCCTTCTTGATTTCTTCGAGGTAAGTTTTGACCGAAGGATTACCTTCGATTCGTTGTAACGCCAGAGTGCTGTAACCGTTGATCGCGGTGAGCAGATTGTTGAAGTCGTGAGCAATGCCCCCTGCCAGTTGCCCGATCCCTTCGAGCTTCTGCGACTGTCGCAGCTGATCCTCGAGGTGTTTCCGCTCGGTAACGTCGCGCGCGATACCCTGCACCCCAACCGGCACGCCATCCTGCAGGATTAGTTTGGTGTTGACCTCCACTGAGACGCGTTTGCCATCCTTCGCCAGGATGTCAACTTCGTATGCGGTGACCTTCTCGCCCGCGATCTTTTTGGCCATCATCTCTCGCGCCCTACTGACGTGCTCTGGCGCGATAGTATCGGCAATATTCAGCGACAGACACTCTTCATGCGTATAGCCAGTGCTCTGTTCGCCGGCCCGGTTTACCGATGTGTAGTTACCCTTGAGATCGTGCGAATAAATGATGTCATGAGCATTCTCTACCAGGTCACGATAGCGCTCCTCGCTCTGCCTGAGCTCAGCCTCGGCCCGCCTTCGTTCGGTGAGATCACGAACGAAGGCCGTGAAGGTCGGGTGCGGAAGGTCGCCGATGGCTGTAATGGTGAGTTCAACGGGAATCTCGCTGCCATCGGCACACATTGCTGTTATTTCGATTCGCTTGCCGAGCAGTGAAGAACATCCAGTCGTCAAGTACCTGGCGAAACCACGTTCGTGATCTGGCCGCAATGAAGGCGGCACTATTAAATCGGCCATCTTCTTTCCCACGACGTCTTCGCGTGCGTAGCCAAACGTGTGTTCCGCGGCTGGATTGAAATCGATAACGTGGCCTTCATGATCGATCGTTATGACGCAATCGAGTGCTGTTTTCAGAATCGCGTCCTTTCGGCTCTCGCTGGCTTCCAGGGCCTTTTCTGTTCGTCTGCGCGTGGTGATGTCTTCCACAGAACCTTCGCGGTAGATTTCGACACCGTCCCGGTTCCGAATGACCCGACGGTTTAGCGATAACCAAATTCGTTCGCCGTCTTTGCGATAGGCTTCGAACTCAAAGCCGTGTAGAAAGCCTTGATCCTTCTCGGCAGCATTGGATTTCACGCGATCTTCCGGATGAACGTAGACTTGATTTGAGATATCAGAGACATGTTGAACCACTTCTTCAGGTGAGTCATATCCCAGAATCCGAGCCATTGCCGGATTAACTGTGATGAATCGTCCTTCGGGTGTGGATTGAAAAATACCCTCGACCGCATTTTCAAATATCGAGCGATAGTTCTCTTCGGCCCTTTGCACCTGGGTGTAGAGCGAGGCGCTTTCCAGGGCCGCGGCGGCAGTGCCGGCGAGAATTGTCAAAGCCTTCATCTGACCCAACGTGAAAGGACGCAAGCGGTTAGTCATGTTCAGATTAATGATGCCGACCAGTTTATTTGCGACTTGCATGGGCACAGAGACGGCGCAGCGAATATCAGGTCTGGGCCAAAGCGCCACAAAACGCTCATCAGAAACCTCTCCGTTAAGGATCAATGGCGTGCGTTCGCGCGCGACCCAACTGGAGATGCTCTCGTCCAGCGGGATGCGCTCGCCCAACAGGCGTTCACGCTTTTCACCACGCACCGCGGCCACATAGAGTTCTTTGCGGTCAATGGTCGGCAAGAGAATGGATACCTCGTCAGCTTCGCTCTGCGCCAACGCCGCATCGGCGAGTTTGCTTAGGACGGTTTGCGGATCCAGGGTGAAGGCAATCGTTTCACTGAGCTCATGAATTGCTACCGCTTCGCGGAGCTGCACATTTTCCAGACGCAGATGGCGCGTGTTCATCGCCCGCGTCAGCACGGGCAGCATCGTTTGCAGCCGGAAGGGCTTCAGCACGTAATCAAACGCGCCCACCTTCATCGCATCGACGGCCGTCTGGATCGTGCCCTGGCCGGTCATCATGATGCAGACGACATTCGGATCGATTTGCATTGCTTCGCGGACGAGGGCGATGCCGTCGATTCCCGGCATCATCAAGTCCGTCAGGAGCACGTCAAATTCCTGACCCCGCAAGGCTGCCAGGGCGTCTTCGCCGGCCGTAAAACCGGTGGCTTCATAGCCCTGCCTGGTCAACGCCTCGACGAGAATATTCTTCAGCTCGACCTCGTCGTCGACGATCAGGATTTTTCCGATGCTGCCGTCCATCATTGCAAATTCCCAAACGATCCGTTGGTGGTCGCGGGAAACACCATGCGCACAGTCGTTCCACCTCCGGCCTGACTTTTAATATCGATCGTGCCGCCAGGCTCTTCGACAATGCGCCGACAGATGGCCAGCCCCAGGCCCGTGCCCTTGCCTGCCGGCTTGGTGGTAAAGAATGGTTCCCATATTTTTTCGAGGTTCTCGGCCGCGATGCCTTCGCCTGTGTCCACGAATTCAATGGCCACGGCTTCCGCTCCTTCCAGCCAGGTCGGCTCGGCGCGCAGGATAAGTTTGCCGCCCTCCGGCATGGCGTCGCCGGCATTGGTGAGCAGATTCAGGAAGAGTTGGTGTAACTGCTGGCGGTCGGCCTGAACCGTCGGCATCGAATCGGCAAACTCATGCACCACTTCAATTTTTCTGGTGCGCAGATGGTAATGAACAAACTCAACTGACTTGACGATCTCTTCGCGGACGTCCACGGTGGACTCCTGGCGATGGCTGCGACGGCTAAACTGGAGCAGGTTTTCAACCAACGATGCCATGCGATCCACTTCCTGCGTGATTATTTCCAGGCTACGCCGCTGCGGATCGTCTTCGGCCACGGCCATCAAAAGGTTCTCGACGCGCAGCGCGATCGTGGCCAGTGGGTTGTTCAGCTCATGAGCGATGCTGGCCGAAAGTTCGCCCATGGTGGCGAGCTTCGAGGCCTGCCAGAGTTGCTGCGTCATCGCGGCCAGTTCTTCCCGCGCGCGAATTTTCTCGGTGACGTCATTTGCTAGTGTCACTGCAGCCGACCGGTCGCCGAAATCGAATGGGTGAGACGTTATCTCGACTTCCAGGATCGTCCCATCCTTTTTCCGGTGCTTCCAGATACCCGTGTACTTCAGCCCCGCCACTGGCTGGGAGAGAACCTGCATAAGTTCGGGCACCTCTTCCGGCGGTCTTATATCCTCGACTGTCATAGCGAGGAATTCTTCACGCGAGAATCCGTAGTGCACCACGGCCGCTTCGTTGACCGCCAGGAACCTCAAAGTCTTCCGATCGAAGACCCACATAGGCAGCGGGTTGCTATCAAATAAGAGACGATACTTACGCTCAGAGGTCAGCAGGGCCTCTTCGGCACGTCGGCGCGCACGGTGATTCTCTAATTCATGCAGCTCGCGCTCGATCGCCGGGACCAGCCGCGCCAGGGCATCCTTCATCAGGTAATCACTCGCTCCCGCGCGCATGGCCTCGACGGCGGCGGATTCGCCGATGGTCCCCGAGATAATGATGAAAGGGGCGTCCAGCTTCATTTCCTTCGTGAGTGCGAGTGCCGCCAGGGCATTGAACTGAGGCATCGAATAGTCGCAAAGAATCACGTCCCACTCGCGCGACTCGAGCGCGGCCTTCATCGTCTCAGCCGTATCCACCCTATCCAGGACGACGTTATAGCCGGCCCGCTTCAAATGCCGGGCGAGCAGCGCCATGTCCTGCTCTGAGTCTTCGACGTTAAGTACTCGTAAGTTCCTGTTCATGGCTCACGGTCACTCGGCCGGAGGCGCCTCATTGAGCACCAGCCAATACAATCCCAACTGCTTGGTGGCCTCGAGAAACTGCTCAAACTCCACCGGCTTCCGGACATAACTGTTTGCTCCCAGGCTGTAACTGCTAATCACGTCCTCTTCTTCGCTGGAAGAGGTAAAGACAACCACCGGCAAACGCCGGGTGCGCTGATTGCTTCGTAACTTTCGCAGCACTTCGAGACCGTCCACCTTCGGCAGTTTCAAGTCGAGTAGAACGAGCTGGGGCATCACGGTCAGGTCCCGGCCTTCATGTGTACCAGTGCCGAACAAGTAATCGAGCGCCTCTACGCCATCGCGCGCAACCATGACATCGTTGATGATGTTGCTCTTTTTGAGCGCCCGCAGCGTCAACACTTCATCCCTGGGGTTATCTTCAACCAGTAAGATCACTTTGTTGTCCATCTCCTATCTCCTTGGAAGTTGGGAGAGTAAAAAAGAACGTCGCCCCTTGATCAACTTTCCCCTCGGCCCAGACCCGGCCTCCATGTCGATGAACGATCCGCTGAACGGTCGCCAGGCCGATGCCCGTGCCCTCGAATTCCCCGGTCGTATGCAGACGCTGAAACGCGCCGAACAATTTATTGGCGTAGGCCATATCAAAGCCCGCGCCGTTATCGCGGATGAAATAAGTGTTCTCGCCGTTCTGTTGTTCCCGGCCAAAGGTGATCTGCGCCTCGGTTCGCCGCGAAGTAAATTTCCAGGCGTTTCCCATCAGGTTGGTGAGAACGATTCGCAGCAGGCGCTTATCGCCGCGAGCGGACAGCCCGGTTTCAATATCGACCGCTGCTTTTCGCCGAGTTTCTCGCTCTGGCAGCTCAGCCACCACCGAGGCAGCCAACTCGCTCAAGTTGACTGGCTCACGTCGCATTTCCGTCCGCGTCACGCGCGCCAGCTGCAACACGTCATCAATCAGCTGCGCCATCTCGTGACTCGCTTCACGCACTTGATTCAGATAACCCTTCCCGGAGTCATCGAGTTTGTCCTCGCAATCTTCCAGCAAAGCCTGGCTGAAGCCGTTGATATGACGGAGCGGAGCGCGCAGGTCATGCGAGACTGAATAAGAGAATGCTTCCAGTTCTTTGTTGACGGCCTGGAGTTCTGCGGTGCGCTCAGCGACCCGTTGCTCGAGTTCTTCATTCAGTCTGCGTATCTCTTCTTCTGCCTGCTTGCGCTCAGTGATGTCATTGTTCACCACCAGAATAGCTTTGGGCTTGTCCTGCTCGTCGCGGCGCAGCACCCACTGGCTGGCAATCACGATTTGCTTGCCGTCTTTTCTGGTGTGGATCGTCTCGCCTTCCCAATGTCCGTCGGCGTAGAGCCTGGCTTTGATCTCTTCCAGGGGCCGGGGAAACTCCGTCTTAAGAAGATTGTGACTGATTTTCTCCAGAGCTTCCTCCGCTTTCCAGCCAAACATTTCTTCTACCCCGGTGTTCCAGAAAAGGATTCGATCATTCAGATCGCGGATCATGACCGGGGCCAGGTCGAGGATTCGCGCCTGTTCCTTCAGTGCTTCATCCGCGCGCTTGCGCTCGGTAACATCGCGCAGGATCACCGTGTAAAGCCTTCGCCCATCGGACTCGATCTGCGAGATAGAAGCTTCGATGGGAAACTCCTGGCCGTCAGCGCGCAAACCGAAAAGCGGACCGAGCAATCCCATCGAACGCTTAGTCACATGTGTTTTGCCAAAATCCTGAATGTGATCTTTGTGTGCGGCGCGGAAGCGTTCCGGAATGAAGCGGTCAAGCGGTTGTCCGATCGCATCTTCTGACGGGAAGAGGAACATTCTTTCAGCGGCGCCATTAAAGAGGACGATGCGCTGCTCGTCATCAACCGTGATGATGGCGTCCATAGCCGAGCCGATTACACCGGCAAGTTGCTCCTGGCTGCGGCGCAATTTCTCTTCGGCTTGTTTGCGCTCAGTGATGTCGATGATGCTGGCCAGGACGAACGAGCCCGTCTCGGTCTGGATCGGACTGAGTCCGATTTCAATCGGCACCTCGCTGCCATCTTTTCTGAGACCGAAGAGATCACGGCCCGCGCCCATTGCGCGGGCTGTCGGCCGGCCCGAGAAGATTTGGCGATGACCAGGATGAGCGCCGCGGTACCGTTCCGGCACCAACATCTCAATTGGCTGTTGCAGCAACTCACTGCGGTCATAGCCAAAGAGTTGCTCGGTCTGGCTGTTTGCTAAAGTTATCCGGCCGCTCTTGTCCACCATCAGCATCGCGTTGGGCGCGGCTTCAAGCTGCAGCGTTCGCTCCTGAACTTTTCGTTCAAGTTCGCGCTGGGTGTCGCGCACCTTGACGACCATCCCGTTGAACGCACTAGCGAGCTCGCCGAGTTCGTCGTGTTGGCGAATATCGACCAGGTGGGAGTAATCTCCGCCGCTGACTATTGATGCAGCTTCCGTGAGTGACCGAAGAGGGCGGGTGATGTTGCGACTAAGCGCAATAGTCGCAACCAGGCCTGTCACCAGGAGACCAAAATCGATTAGGAGCATGCGCCGCAGGAATTGATTGGAATGGGCCAGCAAAGGCTGAACGGGGAACTCGACTATTAGAAACCATGGCGTGCCGCCAATCGGACGTCCCAAAGCCATTACCGAATTCCCATCCCGCGGGTAGTGCGTAACCTCAAGCGTTGCGCCCAAATTGACGGGCGGCTTGGGAACAGCTTTTTCCAGATCGGTCCAAACATCGCCCTGACTGTTGCCGTAATACACCGCTGCCTGACTGCCCAATAAATCCGCGAGTTGTTTCCGGACGTTGGCTGTCGGTGAAGCACGCCGCCACCGCACGAGATAAGCAACGACTTTTCCGGTGTCGTCTTTCACTCCGGCTACCGCCGTGTACACGACGATGTTGTTGACGACTCGAATTGGACCGACAACCTTAAAAGGATCAGTCGCGCACTGCCTGAATTCAGTCGTAAGATCGGCGGGCTCTGGCGATGCGTTTTCCGGTTCAATTAAAGCGACAGTTCGATCGGTGTTCCACAACTCGACCTGCAAACTGTTCGGATCCTGGGTGGGTGAAAATTGTCGCAGAATCGATAGGGCGCCCGGTCGCGTGGCGGATGACGGAGAACGAAGAAAGGCATGAACCGCGGGATCATTGGCGGCGGCGAAAGTCCTGCCGAGCACGATGGGCAGCGACTGTTGCGACTGATTGGCCAGCTGTTGAGTAAGGTTTAGCAATCGCTCGCGGCCGACTTCGAGCGCTGACTCTTTGACGCCGAGGTAAGATGCCCACGTAGACCCAAAGATAATTGCGATCAGCAGGAGGCCTATTAGTATCGGCAGGCGGCGCGCGATGGAGAAGTTAGACAGCGAAAACG
>DATGVD010000036.1:0-3413 GCA_035300785.1 Pyrinomonadaceae bacterium
CCCGCGAATCTCCAGAATCTCCGGCACGGTAACTGGTTGTTTGTAGGCGATGACCGCGAGGGTTTCGAGCGAGGCCAGCGAAAGTTTTGCGCTGGGCTTTGATTTCAAATACGCTCGCACTTGTTCGTGATGCTCAGGCCGCGTGGCTATCTGCCAGCCACCGGCAATCTCGCGGAGTTGCAAACCGCCGTTGCG
The DNA here is from genome assembly GCA_035300785.1 of Pyrinomonadaceae bacterium. GTDB lineage: Bacteria > Acidobacteriota > Blastocatellia > Pyrinomonadales > Pyrinomonadaceae > UBA11740. Next base: position 196 of record DATGVD010000036.1, read on the forward strand.
CGCATCGCATTCCGCAACCAATTCGCGAATTGCTTTTTCGACCGCGGCGAGATCAACCTTGAGCACGTCGGCGATCGTCTTGCCGCTGAGCGGTTCGTCGGCGACGAAGATCAAAGCTTCGGCGATCGACTTGAGTTCGGCGTCGCCGATTTCGCGGGTGCCTTCGATTTCCGAAGTATCCGTGGCTTCAGTTACTTCGTCTTCGCTTAGCTTTGCTGCTTTCGCATGTTCACTCATAAACCGTTGTTCGTCTCAGCTCAAGCAGGGCTGACCGCCCGGGCGGTGATTTCGCCAAACGTCTCGCGCTGAACCAGAGCGATTTCCGCCATCCGCACCAGCTCGAGCACTGAAAGAAACGCGACCACCAATTCGCGGCGCGATTGAGTTCGCTCAAAGAAGTTTCTCAGGTTCACCTCCCCGGCCGACCGCACCATGTTTCGCAGGCGCTCGATCATGTCAGCCATCGTCACCTCTTCGCGCTCGATCTCCATCAGCACTTCTTCTTTGTGCCGGGCGAGAATTTCCTGAAAGACCGTGAGCAGGTCGAAAAGTCCGACTGCGACTTCGGGATTGGTCTTGTCCGTCTCCAGTTCGGCGCGCGTAAACACGGCGCGCTCGACCGTGGCGCGAGACCAGAGGACTTCAGCGGCGGCCTTGAACTTCTGATGTTCGAGCAGGCGATCAACCAACTCAGTGCGGGGATCGATTAGCTCTTCTTCCTCCGCCAGCGGCTCGCGCGGCAGAAGCATGCGCGACTTCATCTCGATCAACTGCGCGGCCATCACCAGGAAATCGCCCGCCAGGGCCAGATCGAGTCCCTGCATCAGATTCAGATAGCGCAGATATTCGTCCGTGATGCGCGCGATGGGAATGTCATAAATATTGATCTGCTCCTGGCGAATCAGGTAGAGCAGCAAGTCGAGCGGGCCTTCGAATTCTCCCAAAGCGATCTTCATCTGATCGCTGTCGCTGTCAGGAATAATCTCGAATTGGCCGCCCGTGACATTGATCATCGGGGCAGAGTCCGGCGTCGCGTCAGCGCCTGGTTCCGCCGCTATTTCGGTCTGGGTGTTTTCTTCCATTTGCCTTGGTTCCCTCTCCCTTTTGGGAGAAGGTTTCGGGTGAGGGCGCAAGTGCGGAGCTGAGCGCGGCGGCAACATCCCCTCAGTCCCTCTCCCCGGCCCTCTCCCAAAGGGAGAGGGAGTTTCAATCTCTCGCTCCGACCAAACCCATCCTTACTTTCGCCTTAGCCAGAGTCGCTGCGGCGATTTCCTCTGCGTACGCCGCGCCGCGTTTCAGAATCTGGTCTAGTTTACCATCATCGATGCCGCGAACGCGCTCCTGAAACGGCCTCAGAAACTCAATCGTCACCTCAGCCAGTTCTTCCTTCAATTTCGCATAGCCGTGGCCGCTGAAATGTTTTTCGACTTCGTCCTTAGACTTGTCAGTCAACAGATGGTAAATCGTCAGCAGGTTCGTAATCGCGGGCCGCGTCGCGTCGAAGCGAATCTCAGTACCGGAGTCAGTGACTGCGCGCTTGAATTTGCGTCGCACGGCGTCCGCGTCGTCCAAAAGCATGATGCAGCCGGCTTCGCTTTCTTCGTCGGACTTGGACATCTTCTTCGCGGGATCGGCCAGAGACATGATGCGCGCGCCGACTTTCGGAATGAAAGCTTCGGGCACGCGAAACGTCTCGCCATAATCGCGATTGAAGCGAATCGCAATGTCGCGCGTCAGCTCCAGATGCTGTTTCTGATCTTCGCCTACGGGAACCAGATTGGTTTGATAAAGCAGAATGTCCGCGGCCATCAGCACCGGATAATCAAAGTAGCCAACGCCGACATTTTCCTGTTGTTTGCGCGCTTTGTCTTTAAATTGCGTCATCCGCTCGAGTTCAGACATGCGCGTGACGCAGTTCAAAAGCCACGCCAGCTCCGCGTGCTGCGGCACATCCGATTGCACTAAGACGGTGGAGATCTCCGGATCGATTCCGACGGCAAGATAGATGCGGGCCAGTTCCCTGGTCTTTTCGGCGAGAATCTTTGGATCCTGGGCGACTGTGATCGCGTGCAAGTTAACAATGCAGAAAAAACTTTCGTATTCCTTCTGCAGCGCAACCCAGTTGCGCAACGCCCCGAGATAATTTCCCAGATGCACGTTACCGGTCGGCTGAGCGCCGCTGAAGATTCGTTTACGCATCGACTATGAGCCTAACAATTTAATTAGCGTCGGAAACGCCGCGGCTGGAAGCAGGTAGATAATCACCCGCCAGACCGGGGCAAAGATCTTGCCGAAGAAACCCGTTTGCATCAACAGCAACAGGATAATGAATCCAAATCTTTCCAGGGCCTCGAGTGCCGGTTTCATGCTGTCTGGCAAAATCGTCCACAGCACCTTGCTTCCATCAAGCGGCGGAAACGGTAAGAGATTAAAGACCGCTAGAGAGACATTCAGGGTCAGCGCGGTAAAAAGAAAAAGCACCACGGGCTCTTCTACTGAAGCTAAAACTGCGCCTTCGCCCAACAAATGGAGGTAGTACGCGAGGTGCAAAAGAATCAAGGCAATGGACGCAAGAATTAAATTGGCCAGAATTCCCGCGATCGACACCATCACGTTCGCTAAATCTTTTTGCCGCCAACGTAGTGGATTCACAGGCGTGGGCTTGCCCCAGCCAATGAGCGCAACGGGCAATCCGCCCATATGAGCAAAGATGAAACTCGCGATTGGTATCAGCAGGGTTCCGATTGGATCAATGTGAGCGACCGGATTGAGCGTGATCCGCCCCAGCAGGCGCGCAGTGTCGTCGCCGAACTTATAAGACATCCACGCATGCGCCGCCTCGTGCGCTGAAATAGCCAACAGCAGCACGACCATGTAGATGACGAGTTGAGCGATTAGTCCGGAGGTCATTGCGGAGCCAAAAGAAAGTTCAAAGTAACATCAGGAATTGCGAGAGTCAAAACAACGCAGTTCAGAGTTCAACCTTCAGGTTGTCGTGATCATAAGAACGCAAGCTAAAGCTTGAACTCTGAACTTTCAATGCAACAACGTCCCATGGATTCCCAGTGGCAGACTATAAACAGAGTCATTCGTCGCCACGGCCATCTCACCGTTTGCGCCAAACGCCAGCCCGACCAGATTCATTCCCGCCACCACGATCTCAGCCTTGCCGCCGTCCTGCGAAATCCGCACGATGCCCCGCCTTCCGCGCAGCGACG
>DATGVD010000037.1:0-8047 GCA_035300785.1 Pyrinomonadaceae bacterium
TGAAGCGCATCGAGTGTGACGTAAAGCGCGCGCTGGGTCTGCCGGTGCGTGAAGAGACCACTACTACCGAAGCGCCGCCACCAGCGATGGAGCAGAAGAAAGCGGCGGCAGCCACCGGAGCGGATAAGAAGTAGGGTTTCGAGAGGAGTATTTCAATGTCTAACAGATCAGCCGACGAGTTGCTGGCGCTTTGAGCCTCGAGGAGACTTTCCTTGTTCTTCATCTTTGAGGTTCCAGGAAAGTCTGGCGGTTCAACTGTGTGCGTAATTGAAGAGTTTTCGAACGACAGATTACGGCTATCTTGGCCTGGCGAAACTAATTTAAGCCGCCCAGGAGAGTTCATTATTTCGCTAAAGGAGGCTTCCAGAACCATCTCAGACATTGATGTTTCTGACTTGATTTCTGGTTCAGATTTCATTGATCGCAAAGAGCCGTTTGTTAGAATAACCTTTCCCTCGGGTGAGACACATTGGCTTGTAATGATGCTCGGTTCGGGATTCGACGACTTCCACATTAGTGAAGCTGTCCGACGTCATGAAGAGCTTGCCTCAGGGAGAATATTTGGTCTGACGCACGAAGAGGTAATGCAAGCAGCTCGCGAAGCGCTACAACACCCAGCCGCGTAGCGGCGAAATGTTTATAGAACCGAGCACGTCCATTTGTTCTTCTTCCGACTTGAGCGAAATGCGCCGCATTTCGCTCAAGTCGCTTTGATCATTCCTTAACGCGCGTGTTCTATAAATATTTCGTGCCTACGGCACTTTAGGCTTAAGCCTTTACAGCCTGTCTCCAATCCTTACATAATCCCGCGGCGCTTATCGTTTCATGAGCAAAACGGTTCTCATCACAAACGGTACGGTCGTCACGATGGACAAAAGCGATTCCATCGTGCGCGGCGATCTGTTGATTCGCGACGGTCTCATCGCCGGCCTTGGCGGAGACGACTCGACCAACGTGGACGAAGTGATCGACGCGAACGGTTGTGCGGTCCTGCCCGGCTTTGTGCAGACGCACCTGCATCTTTGTCAGACATTGTTTCGTGGTGCGGCCGATGATCTTTCGTTGATCGATTGGCTGAAGAAACGTGTGTGGCCGATGGAAGCTGCGCACACACGGGAATCAATTCGCGCCTCGGCGCGATTAAGTATCGCCGAATTGGTAAGGGGTGGCACGACGTGCACGCTGACGATGGAAACCGTGCGGCACACGGAAGAAGTCTTGCGCGTCGTCGAAGAGAGTGGATTCCGCGCGACGGTCGGCAAGTGCATGATGGACCGTGGCGATGATGTGCCGCGCGAGCTTCATGAAGAGACGCACGAGTCGGTTCAGGAATCACTCCGTTTGATCGACGAATGGCATGGACGCGGCGACGGCCGCATTCGCTGTTGTTTCGCGCCGCGATTCGCGATCAGTTGTACCCGGGATTTGCTCAGCGAGGTTGCCCAGTTGGCCCGCGAACGCGGCGTAATGATTCACACTCACGCGGCCGAGAACCAGAAAGAATGCGAGATGGTTGAGCATGAAACCGGGATGCGTAACGTCGCGTATCTTGATGCGCTCGGCGTCTCCGGCTCTCACGTCATGCTCGCGCACTGCATACATCTTGACGATGAAGAAATGGCGACGCTGGGGCGCACAAAGACGAACGTGGCGCATTGTCCATCGTCAAATCTTAAACTCGGGTCCGGCATCGCGCGCGTGGCTGAAATGCTGGAACGGGGTATTTCGGTTTCGCTCGGAGCCGACGGCGCGGCGTGCAATAACCGGCTCGATATGTTCACGGAAATGCGGACGGCGGCGTTGTTGCAGAAAGCTCTGCACGGCCCGGAGGTCTTGCCGGCCGCGCTCGCGTTGCGCATTGCTACGATTGATGGCGCCCGAGCCCTGGGTCTCGAAAAAGAGATTGGCAGTCTCGAGATTGGAAAACGCGCCGACGTTATCGTCGTCAATCTGGCCCAGGCGCACTCGATTCCGGCGCGTGATGATGTGGTGTCTGCTTTGGTTTACTCGGCCGGAAGTTCAGACGTGCGCACGACGATAATCGACGGCCGCGTGGTGATGCGCGCTGGCCAATTGTTGACGCTGAATGAAGCAGACGTGATTGCCGAAGCGAATCGCGAGGCAGGCGCTCTGACAAAACGCGCGGGACTCTCTGTTTAGCAGCGAACGATTTAACGCAGAGGTCGCGGAGGTTTTCGCAGAGGAACACGGAGAGTTTTCTTTGCGCAACTTTGCGTCTTCCTTTGCGTCCTTTGCGGTTAGATGCTTAATTCGCATTTAGTATGGCTGCTTCAACGCTGACACTTCCAGCCTTCGCCAAGATCAACCTGAGTTTGCGCGTCCTCGGCAAACGTCCGGACGGCTATCACGAGATCGACACCGTGTTCCAGACGATCAGCTTGCGCGACACCATCAGCATCACGCCAACCGAAGAGAATCGCATCGTTTTGTCGTGCGACGATCGCTCGCTGCCTTCCGACGAGCGGAATCTCGTCTGGCGCGCGGCCGCGGCGCTCCAGGTTCGCTGCTCGGTCCAAAACGGCGTCCGCATTCGTCTCGAAAAACGCATTCCGGTGCACGCGGGTTTGGGTGGTGGCTCTTCAGATGCGGCGGCCACTCTTCTTGGCCTGGCGTATCTGTGGAACTTGACCATAACCGAAAGCGAGCTAATGGAACTCGCAGGCAGCCTGGGCGCCGATGTGCCTGTCTTTTTCTACGGAGGCATCGCGCGGGGCACTGGCACCGGCACAAAGATCGCGCCGCTGCGTGACGCGGCGGACAAGTCTCTCCTGGTGGTTAAGCCAAACGCGAACATTTCCACTTCAAGGGCATACGAAGCGCTAAATGCTGCTGCCTTGACAACTTCTGACGCGAAAACTATTCTTTCTAGTTCACAACGGAGCAGTTTTCCTGACAGTTTCAGCTCCGCAGCCCTGCTAAATGATTTTGAAGCCGTTGTTCTTCAGCTTGAACCGGAAATCGAGAGAGCAAAAGTTGCTTTGATGAAAGCGGGGGCGAGCGCGGCCTTGCTGGCCGGGAGCGGAGCAGCGGTATTCGGAGTTTTTGACAACAAGGATGCGCAGGAGCGCGCCATTCAGAATATCGAACTTGAGACTGGTTGGCGCGTCTTTCCATGTAGCACGGTTGGGCGCAACCACTATCGAAGCGCAATGGGCGCCGCGGGCGAGATTCTCACGCGCTTCACCAGGCAATGATTTTGGGGCGTCGCCAAGTGGTAAGGCACCGGTCTTTGGATCCGGCATTCGTAGGTTCGAATCCTTCCGCCCCAGCCAGATTTCAGTAGCACAGACTTCAGTCTGTGAGTCTTGGTTCGCGGAATCGACATGCACAGACCGAAGGCTGTGCTACTGACTGAATGAGCACCACCGGCGGCATCAAAGTCTTTTCCGGCAATGCGAATCGCGCGCTGGCCGAGGAGATTTGCCAGGAGCTGACTTGCGATCCGGGCCGCGCGACGGGGGAACGTTTCTCTGACGGCGAGTTCAATTTTCAGATCGAAGAGAACGTTCGGGGCGGCGATGTTTTCATCGTGCAGCCGACTTGCCCGCCGACTGATGCGCACTTGATGGAGCTGCTGGTGATGCTCGATGCGTTCCGGCGTTCGTCGGCTGAGCGCGTCACCGCCGTGGTACCGTATTATGGTTACGGGCGCTCCGATAAGAAGGATCGGCCGCGCGTTCCGATCGCGGCCAAGATGGTCGCGAATCTGCTGACGACCGCCGGCGCTGATCGAATCGTGACGATCGATTTGCACGCGGCGCAGATTCAAGGGTTCTTTGATATTCCGGTGGATCACTTGTATGCGGCGCCGGTAATGATTCGCTACTACGCGCAGAGTCCGCTGCCGGATCTGACAGTGGTGGCGCCGGACACCGGCGGTGCTGAGCGCGCCCGGGCTTATGCGAAGCGCTTGAATGCTGAATTGGCGCTCTGTGACAAGCGGCGCGAGCGAGCAAATGTGGCGGAAGTAATGAACGTCGTCGGCGACGTCGAAGGCCGAAGTTGTTTGATCGTCGACGACATGTGCGACACCGGCGGATCGCTGTGCAAGGTGGCGCGCGCTTTGAAGGCCGCTGGCGCGGCGAGCGTGCACGCGTGTTTCACGCACGCGGTGCTTTCAGGTAGGGCCGCGATGCACCTGGCAGAGTCTGACATCGAGCAGATCGTAGTGACGAACACGATTCCGCTGAATTCAAAGGCAGCGGAAATGAGTAATATCAAGGTTCTTAGTATTGCGCCTCTTTTGGCAAAGGCGATCAAGTCGATCCATGAAGAGACCAGCGTCTCTTCGCTCTTCGTGTGAAGGGCAAACACTGAAAGCTCTAGCCGTCAGCTAACCAGCCGTCAGCTATCAGCATTTCAGCAAGACAATTTGGGCGTCCGGCAAACGCTTAGTTTGCCTCCCTCTCCCTTTAGGAGAGGGCCGGGTGAGGGACGGAGTTGGCGCGCCGTCAATTAAACCCTCACCCTAACCCTCTCCCAAAGGGAGAGGGGATTCGGGGAGAGAAATCATGGCGGAGAAAAAAGAAGTTACCCTGCGCGCCGTGTTGCGCGAGGGCCGAGGAAAGAACGACGCGCGCCGCGCCCGCCGGGACGGACAAGTGCCGGTCACGATCTATGGCGGCGAAGGCGGCACGGTGGCCGCGCTGGCGCCATTGCGTGAGCTGGCGGCGATCCTGCGCTCCGACTCGGGCCGGAACACGATCTTCATGCTCGACATCGAAGGCGTCGGCGCCAGTGAAGTGATGTTCGCCGACCGCCAGATCGATCCCGTTCGCATGCGTCTGATTCACGCCGATTTCAAACGGCTGGTCAAGGGCGAGAAGATCGAGGCGACCGTGCGACTGCGCCTGGTTGGCGAACCTATCGGGGTGCGCGAACAGGCCGGCGTCCTCGAACAGATCGTTCGTAACGTAGAGATTCGGTGCGAGCCGCGCGACATTCCGGAAGTGCTCGAAGTTGACGTCACGAATCTGGGCGTGCATGAAGTGCTGCACATCTCGGATATTCCCGCGAACGAGAAGATCGAAATTCTGGAGGACGCGAATGCCGTCATTGCTACCGTCGGCATCGTCAAGGAAGAAGAGGTAGTCGTGGCGCCGGTCGAAGGCGAGGTGCCGGCAGAGCCCGAAGTAATCGGCAAGGGCAAGAAGGAAGAGGAAGGCGAGGCCCCGGCCGAGGAAGAGAAGGAAAAGGAGAAGAAGTAAAAAGGCAAAAGGAAAAAGGCAAAAATGCAGCGAAGGAATCAAACGCAGCTTTCGTTTGTCCCGACCTGCTGAATTACAAGCCGCGGTTTTTACCTTTTTACTTTTAACTTTTGCCTTATGCGTTTGATTGTTGGCCTCGGCAATCCGGGGAGCGAATACGAGTGGTCGAGACACAACCTCGGCTTCATGTTGATTGACAAGTTGGCCGGCGACGCCGGCGCGATCGTAAAGCGGCGCGAATGCCGTTCGCTGGTCGGGAGCGCATCGCTTGAAGGCCAGCGCGTGCGACTTGCCAAGCCACAGACTTACATGAATCTGAGCGGCGAAGCGGTGGCCTGTCTGATCGCAAAGTACGAAGTGAGCAATGTGGCTGAGTCGCTGATTGTGATCAGCGACGATTTGGCTTTGCCGCTGGGCAGCATACGCTTGCGCGCGCGCGGCAGCGCCGGTGGACACAACGGGTTGAAGTCAATCATTGGCGCGCTGGGGACCGGCGAGTTTGTGCGTTTGCGAATTGGAATTCAGCCGGAGCATCCCGTGGACGACACAAAGGGGTTTGTCCTCGACGAATTTCGGCGCGGGCAAAGACGTGAAGTGAAAGAAGTGTTAGGGAGAAGCGCTGAAGCATTGCGCTCAGTCCTGCGAGATGGCATTGCGAAAGCGATGTCGCTGTACAACAGTAAATAGTGAATCGTAAATTGATTCAGAGAATTGCGTGCTGCTTTTGTTTCCATTCACGATTTACGATTAACGATTTACGGCTTTTGAGGAGGCAACTTTGGCAGACAAAAGAACTTACGAAATAGTATTCATCGTCGATCCGGGCGCGGATGACGCCGAGGTGATGAAGCTCAGCGAAGCGGTCCAGAAAATCATCACCGACCAGGGCGGCACGATCACGAAGATCGACATGTGGGGAAGGCGTCAGCTCGCTTATGAAATCAATCACCAGAAGGAAGGCAGTTACGTCCTGCTTGAGGTGGAAGGTTCGGGCGCCGAGATTGCCGAGCTCGAGCGCCGCATGCGCGTAAACGATCGCATCCTGCGTTACATGACGATTCGCGTGGATTTGGATCGCCGGCGGGCGCAAAAGTTCAAAGACCGGCGCGCGCGAAAAGCGGCCCAGCGTCCACTTAAGGGTAAGGCGAAAGAGGCCGCCGCGGAAATCGAGGCGGAGATCGCAGAGTAAAGGGAAAGCTTATGTCATCAAACTACGAAGAGCGCGATAGCGGATTTGGATTTGAGCGCGAGTATGAGAGGGCCGGCGGGATGGGCGGCCGGGGCGGCTCGCGGCGGATGCAGCGGCGAAAGATTTGCCGGTTTTGCATCGAGAAAGTCGATTTGATCGACTTCAAAGATGTGAGGCTCCTGCAATCCTACGTTCCCGAGCGCGGCAAGATTCTGCAGCGGCGAATTTCGGGCATGTGCGCCTCGCATCAACGCCTGCTGGCCGAAGCAATCAAGCGCGCGCGCAACATCGCGCTGCTGCCGTACGCCGCCGATTAGTCAGGGTTTGAAGTTCAGAGTTCAAGCTTTGGCTTGTCCGTGTGTGAAGCAGCAACCTAAAGGTTGAACTCTGAACCCAGTTAAAAGGGAGTTAAAGAAAATGGGACATAAACAGGTTCTGTTGCGCGAAGACATTGTGGATCTTGGCGCCCGCGGTGAGATCGTCCGCGTAAAAGCGGGCTATGCTCGGAATTATTTGCTGCCCCGCAAGCTCGCCGTCGAGGCGACGACCAGCAACGTCAAACAGATCGAGTCAGAGCGCGCCGCTTTGGTCAAGCGCGAAGCGAAAGAGCGCGCGACCGCCGATGCCCAGGCTGAGCAACTGCGCAACCTGACGCTGAAGTTTGAGCGCAAAGTAGGCGAAGCGGGCGTTCTCTACGGGTCAGTTACGTCGATGGATGTGGCGCATGCGCTGAAAGAGCAGGGTTACGAAATCGATCGACGGCGGATTGTCTTGCGCGAGCCGTTTAAGCGATTTGGAAATTACACCGTGCCCGTCCGCCTGCATCGCGACGTTACGGTCGAGCTGCCGGTGAGCGTTTTGGGCGAGGGCGGCATAGAGATCGACGTGGCCGCGCTGGAAGCCGAGGCCGCGGCGAAAGCCGCAACGGAAGCGCCGGCGGATGCGGAAGTTTCTGCGGCGTCACCAGAAGAATAACGACGGCAGCGCTTAGAAATACCAGGCCCGCGCAGCGGGCGACAGACCGTTATGGTAACCTCTGTCGCTCGCTGCGCGGGTTTGTTTTTGTAAGGCACAAAGATCGCGAAGATAAAACGTAACTGCATTATCGACTCGTCTGCGTCGTGTAGTATAGTTCGCAATCTCACAAATCAATCATCGAACTGATTCGCTTTCCATCGCGCGATGAAGTTCCATGTTTCATCAAATGGCAACGCCAGAACCAATCCGCGATCCAATTCTCGAACGGCCACTGCCCAGCAGTCCCGAAACCGAACGCGCGATTCTGGGCGCGATCATTTTGGACAACTCGTTGATCGCGCAGGCAGTCGAACTGTTAAAGCCCGCGGATTTTTACGTGCCTTCGCACCGGCGCATCTTTGTGGCGATGATTGCGCTGTTCGAACGCGGCTCTGAAATCAATCCGATCTTGGTCGCCGAAGAATTGCGTCGTGACAATTCGCTCGACTCATCCGGAGGCGTGCTGTTTCTCACGAATCTGACTTACGGCCTGCCGCACGTGACCAGTATCGTGCAGTTCGCGAAAATTGTGCGGGGAAAATCTCTGCTGCGGCAACTCGTCAAAGTCGCCAACAAGATCACCAGCGAGGCGCTGGAAGAAGAAGACGAGCCG
>DATGVD010000038.1:0-3341 GCA_035300785.1 Pyrinomonadaceae bacterium
CGGGAAACCCGGTCAATGCCATCGCGCCACCGGCCGCCTGGGCCATCATGTCGAAGCTCTTGTATTTGCTATAGGGGCCGTAGGTACCGAAGCCTTTAACCGTCAGGTAGATGAGCGCGGGATTGATTTCACGCAGGCGGTCGTAGCCAAGCCCAAGACTTTCCAATGTTCCAAGCGAGTAATTCTCGCTCAGGACATCGACTTTCTTTACCAGGTCAATGAAGATTTCCTTGCCACGGTCAGACTTTAAGTTGAGCGTTATACTGCGCTTGTTGGCATTGAGCAGCATGAAGTAATACGAGTCGATGCCTGGTTTGTCGGTATTTCGCCAGCGCCCCTGCTCTCCCATCTTCGGCTCTTCGACTTTGATAACGTCAGCGCCGAGCCACGCCAGCATCTCCGTACACGACGTGCCGGCCTCGTATTGGGTAAGGTCGAGAACCGTTACACCAGCCAAAGCTTTCTCCATGATGCCTCCGAGCGCTCACCGCGCGCGCGATGTCAGAAAAAGGTCGATGCTCCCCTTTACAGGTTGTTCTTGTAGTCCTGCTGGACGTGCTGATCGATCTTCATAGCCACTTCTTCGCCGGCGCCGACCTTGGACGCGAGATATTTCCCCCACGAGATCTGCTTCCGCGCAGGCCAGGTCTCCGGGTTCCAGAGCTGAGACCGGATGAAGGCTTTGGCGCAGTGGAAGAAGCATTCGCGCACCGTAACCCGCATCGCGAGCTGGGCCGGCGTGCCACGCGCCGACAGCCGTTCGAGCAATGCGGGATCGGCGGTCAGTTCCGCAATGCCGTTGACACGCAGAGTCTCGTCAGTCCCGGGGATCAGGAAAATTATCCCGACATGGGGATTCACAAGAATATTTTGAAGACTAAAGAGCAGTTTGTTGCCCCTGCGGTCGGGAATAAGCAAGGTGTTCTCGTTCTCCACGACGACGAACCCAGGACCATCGCCCTTCGGCGAGGCGTCCTGGTTCCCCTCGGCGTCTGCCGTGCCAAGCACCAGAAACGGCGAACGCTGGATAAAGTCTATGGCCATCTCGTCCAACTCGCGCAGAAGCTTCTTCGGCGTCATTGGATTCGGTTCGCCGAGAATCGCACGCAGTTGTTCGACCGTACTGATGCGATGATCGCCGGAATTTTCCATTTGCTGTGCCTCCTGCTCGCCCTGCGATTTCTTCGACGGAATCAGCCGAGCAGCCGAACGAGTCGCTTATGATTGCATTACCATTTCGCGCCGCCGGGGAACAGAAGCGTTGAAGGACCGCTGCTCACGGTCTATTTTCAGCGGCCTCGGGGATTTTCGAAGCACCTGACCAGCCGACTCCCGCGACCATCGCAAGAAATGGCATTGCGGGCGATCTATAGCGTGCGATGGCCTCGGGTCCGGCTGCCAGAACCAGCATTATGACAGCGATGCACAATAGATACCTGAGCATGACCACGTCCTGTCTCTTCCGGCCGCGTATTCCTATTATCGCACGCCCCACCCCAATCCACACGAACACGGTCAGCGCCATCTGTAACAGCACCAAAATAGTCAACGTCGGTGAATGCAGCAGATCCTTGAGTCGAAGTACAATATCACTCGATGCGACGAGAAACTGACTTGATCTTGCATTTGTACCCAGGATGGCATTCAGGTTTGCACGATCAGGAACGATTGCGAGCCAAATCAGGATTCTGAAAGACAGAACTGCGGTAGCAAGCGTGTTACTCAGAAGTATATGCAGGCTGCCCCTCCACATTTCGTTATAAACCGAGGGAGTCAAGAATGGTGACGGATGGCTGAGGCCGAGACCTTTCGCCAGCAGATTCTGAACTTCAGCCAGGCTAGCCCCTGTTGTGTAAGCGAGTACACCGGCGCTCCTGTAGTAATACAGGTTGTAAACGACGATCGTGCTCAGGGTACAAATCCCGCCCAGACGTGCATTCCTGGCCGCCCAACCCGTCATCATCAGTGCGGGTATCGCTATAGCCGCGGCGCAAAGGCCAAGTCTCGTTGTCCGCGTCATTCCAGATATCAATAAAGCCGGAGCAGCAGCGAAAAAAAGCAAGAAACTTCTGATCGGTCGCACCATCAAAGCGCATCCGAGCAGCAGCGCTGCAAACATAATCATGTAAACCGCCTCCGCGTCGAGGCGAGCGCGCCGCATCGCGTAGAACTGAAGCACGACTGCAGTAGTCAGCAGAGCCTGAAAAGGCATGTCGGTCATGATCGAGGCGCTGGCCACGATCGAGGGAAGGTCCAGTGTCAGCAAGGCTTCGGCAATAACAGCCGCTTTGAATCCCCACTGCCGATACGAGAACAGGCCGACCATCAAACAAATTGAGGCACTGAACAGCGCCTGGAGCGCTACGACCCACCGAAGGTTCTCAGGCAGGATCGCAAGCAGAAGAGGATAACCAGGTGTGCGTAATAATTCCGCCGGCGCGCATCCAACGTTCGTCCATCTCGCAAAGCCACATCCGGTGACGATCCCCTTGCTCAACGCGAGGTAGTCGTGCGAATCGTCGAGAACTGCCCAGCGGTCCCCCGCACGGAGCAGCGGTGTGAGCCTGATGACTAACGCCACGACCGCGATCACAACGAAGATCCAGCGACGCCTATCCGATTCTCCCTGCCAAAAGCGGCTGAGTCCAAACAATCGCTCGTCCGCGTTCATTCGAATGCCAACGCGTTTCGGCTCGCTACCTCGCGCGGCGTGCAAAACAGGCATGGATTGTTAGGATCGCTCACGATCCCGAACCGGAGGTCTTGCCATTGGCGGGCGCAGCCTGGCCAGAAGCCGGCGCCAAACCGGCTGCGAATAGCATAGCCGCCGTTCGGTACACCACGTGCGCAAACTTGGAATATGGAAAATACACTAGCAGGAAGAAGACCAACACCAGATGGATGAAGTACATCGGATAAGCGGCAAAGCGGATATCGGCGAGCCGCAGCGCTTCATTCGCATACCCGGTCAGCGCCGTCAGCGCCAGGATGCCTAGAAAAAGCCAGTCCGAGTATGTACTCTTCCCCGCCTTCGTACCGTCGACTATGCGACGCACGAAAAACACGGTCAGCGCTCCTATAACCGCTATACCACTGACGTTCCCCAGAATCTTAACTGGGTGCCACAAAGGAAACGGTTCGTAATAGTTGAAGAACAACTGACCTATCCAGACCGATGTTGTTGTAACAACGAGCCCCAGAAACCCATAAAACACGAGTAGATGAGTCCTCCAAAGATGCTCCTTGTGAGTTGCTTTCGTGCCGGCCGGGTCCTTGGTGCATGTCGCGAATTTCCGATGCTCGAAGATCTCTTTTACCGATGCGATGAAGTGTGTAAATGC
>DATGVD010000039.1:0-2557 GCA_035300785.1 Pyrinomonadaceae bacterium
GCCCTCACCGCAGACGCTGTCCCGGCGCAAGCCGCTGACGCGCAAAAGCGGGCCGTCGATGGCGACTTCGACATCAGCGGTTTGGATGCCGGCGAGATCGACTTTCACGATCCAGCCATCGTGGGTGCGATACACGTCGGCCGCCGGATTCCACAAGCGCCCCGACGGACGGCTGGTCTGCCGGTTCGCGCGCAGATAACGATCAAACAATTCGCCGGACATAGGACACCTCGACGCGGTTCTCACCAGGCGTGGATTAATTCCTTGGTTGAAACGCGTGGGTGAATTATAGCGAGTCTGTCGCGAATTGTCAGGGCGGAGTGCGGATGAGCGGTTTGGACTCCCGGAATATCGATTAGCTTCGAAAAGATCAGAGCGTTTGAGCCGCGTTAACGCGGCTTGCCCCGAAGGGGTTCCTGGACCGGCCGTTCTACGGCCGGGTTCGGGAAGGCAACCAATTCCTTAGCCAGTTTCAACGGGCTTTTCGAATAGGCTTCAGCCGCCGTGCCAAAGCAATTGTATAAGCAAGCACGCTGAAGCGCGCTAACCAGAGATCAGACGACGACGTGCTATCCAGCGCTAAAAGCGCCGGCCTAAGAACCCTCCGGGCAAGCCGTCTGAAGACGGCTGCTCATGAGCTTATGACTTTGCCAGCGACGGTTCATGTGTTCACCCATCATTCCCAATCGCCTCAACCGGACAAGCTTCCAATGCTTCCTGGCACGCGGCGCGTTCAATTTCGTTCTCAGGTTGTTTGCTGACGTAGGAATAGGCGTGCCTGAATGATCGGGCGAAGTTCGCGGGAGCCGCGTCGCGGCAGACGTCGCAATCGATGCAGGCGCGGTCAACGTAGAAAGGGCCGGGAGCGTTTTCCGCCACGCGAGCGTTTCTGTCAGCAGGCATCGAGTCCGCAGCCTAACACACTACGCAAACACTCACTCCTTTTCGGTCAGCGTCTTTCGCAAAACCGTCGCCGCCACGCGCGCACTGAGTGAACGCGGCACTAAGCGCTCTGATTCGATCATGAGGAAGTTTATCCAGCCCGAAATGATATGAGCTCTGCCGCGCTTGAGACCGCGTAGAGCCGTGTCGACCACCTGGTCCGGCGTCTGCGCAATGCGGCCGGGCGGCTTTTGGATGTGCGCGGCGGCGAAAAAGTTTGTGTCGGTCACGCCCGGACACAGCGCCATCACTTTGATTCCGTAAGGCCGGTTCTCTTCGCGCAACGCTTCGGAAAACGAAAGCACGAATGCTTTGGTGGCCGCGTAGGTGGCCATGAACGGCACCGGCTGAAATCCGGCCGTCGAAGCTACGTTGATGATCGAGCCGCTCTGGCGCTCGCGCATCGGCGCGAGAAATCGATTCGTCAGATCAACCAGCGCGCGGACGTTCAGATCGATCATGTTCAGCGCGCGATCGAGATCGAGTTCAGTGAAATCACCCATCGATCCAAAGCCGGCATTGTTGATTAAGAAATCGATTTGCAGATCGCGTTTCCGGGTTTCTTCAAACAAACGCGCCGGCGCTTCCGGCTCCGAAAGATCCAGGGCGACGTATTGCGCGCGAGTGCCATTGATTCGGCCCAGTTCATTGCAGAGATTGATCAGCTTGTCCTCTGATCGCGCGACGAGCAAAAGGTTATGCCCGCGCGCCGCGAGCTGGCGGGCAAACGCTTCGCCAATTCCCGAAGACGCGCCGGTGATGAGTGTGGTGTTCATGATTGAGATAGTAAGTCCGACGGTCAATGAAAGAAGTTCAGCCCCATAAGGGCGACCGAAAATAGCCCAGCGATTTATCGCTGGGAACAAGTGCCCCAAGTAATAACAAGTCCCGCAGGGACGAAAGATTCAGTCAAGCATCCATTGTTCATATTGAATTCCGTGCTTATCAAGAAACGCAATCAATTCATCCTTGAAAGAATGCATCTTGTGATGCTCCTTCTGCGATTGAATATAACCCATTGTGTCTTCGATGCCAGAGACAGCGATGCTGAAAGCGCCGTAACCTTCTTGCCACTCAAACAAACGCTGATTAGGAAATGTTTCATGAATCCACTTGGATGAATTCCCCTTCAGCAGCTGCATGGCCTTGGCAATTGAAATCGTTGAGGGAATCGATAGCAACGCATGAACGTGATCCTCGACTCCGCCAATAGACAATGCCTTCATCTTGTTTTCTCGCGCGATGCCGCCGAGATAAGGGTAGAGGCGCTGTTGTATCTCTGGCGTGATTAGTCGGCGTCGCTCCTTTGTGCTAAAAACGCAATGCATCAAACAACTAACAAAAGAGTGCATGGGAGTTTACCTTTCGTCCCTCAACGGGACTCGTTGCTCTTTCCTGCCTGTTACCCAGCGATAAATCGCTGGGCTATTTTCAGTCGTCCCTGCGGGACTCAAAACCGCGTCGTTAACTTACCCGATTTCCAACACGCTCAACTCAATGATGTCTTCGTTCGAACCGCACAACCGATCCAGCATCGCACTCGATGGCGCCTTATCCAGATTAATGCGCGCGACGGCTGCTTCGGCGCCTTCAAAGACGATGTTCTCCATCTCCT
>DATGVD010000040.1:0-12135 GCA_035300785.1 Pyrinomonadaceae bacterium
GTCGGGCCGCCTCGGTGTGCTTGATGCTGCGGAGTGCCCGCCGACGTTTGGCGTCGCGCCTGAGTTGGTTCAAGCCATCATCGCCGGCGGATACGAAGCGTGCTATCGCGCAGTCGAAGCCTCGGAAGACGACGCGCAAGCTGGCGCGCGTGATCTCGAACAACGCGGATTCACGAAAGCAGATGCCGTGGTTGGTATTGCCGCATCCGGGCGCACGCCTTACACCGTCGGCGCGGTTGAATACGTTAGACAACTGGGCGCCCTCACGATTGCAATTACGTGCGCGCCGGGATCTCCGATCACAAAGGCCGCGGAGATCGCCATCGTGCCGGTCGTTGGTCCGGAAGTAATCGCGGGCTCGACGCGTTTGAAAGCCGGCACCGCGCAAAAGCTGGTGCTGAACATGATTTCAACCGCGACGTTGACTCGGCTCGGCTACGTCACCGGCAATCGGATGACCAACGTGCAAACGCGCAATGCGAAGTTGCGCGAACGGGCCCTGCGAATCCTGCACGCAGAAGCGGGCATTGGTGAGGAGCAAGCCAGAGCAATTTTGGATTCAGCAGGCGGCGATTTGCCGATCGCGCTGGTAATGAGCAAGGCGGGCTGTTCGCGAGCGGAAGCAGAGCGCGCTCTTGGGCGAGCCAATGGCGTTGTCGGCAAAGCGTTGGAATTGATCGGTTAGGTTGACCTTACGATTGAAGCCCTTGCTGACGCGCGGGCTTCTGACACGATCCAATGGGATTCTCGGCCATCGATTACGCGGTACTGCTGCTCTATCTCGCCGGCATCACGATCTTCGGCGTGATGTTTCGCAAGTCGCAGCGAACCGTCAAGGACTATTTTCTCGGCGACCGGAACACGTCGTGGGTCGTTATCAGTTTGTCGATCGTAGCGACGGAAACCAGCACGCTGACGCTGATCGGCGTGCCGGCGCTGGCTTACGCGAACTATGCAAAGCCCGAGCAGGGCGGCAATTTTACGTACCTGCAAGTCGTGCTCGGTTACATCGTCGCGCGAATCATTATTAGTCTGCTGTTCATTCCCGCGTACTTTCGCGGCAATCTGCTGACCGCCTACGAACTGCTCAAGAACAGATTCGGAGTCAAGACCAAGAATTTCGCGGCGTCGCTTTTCCTGGTAATGCGCGCTCTGGCCGAAGGCGTGCGCGTCTTTGCCGCGTCGCTGGTGTTGAGCGCGGTGCTGAGCGCGAGCCTGCCGGGTCTGCCGTATTTGTGGCTGTGGTCGATCATCATCGTGGGCGTGCTCACTCTGGTCTACACGTTCGAAGGCGGCATTGCGGCAGTCATTTGGACAGACTTGATCCAGTTGGTGATTTACATCGGCGGGTCGCTGCTGGCGGCTTACGAGTTAATTCACCTGGTGCCGGGCGGCTGGCATCAGATTGCCGCGCAAGCAAGCGCCGCGAACAAGTTTCAGCTCGTTTCGTTCAAATTGGATTTCAGCGTGCCGTTTACTTTTTGGGCGGGACTGCTGGGCGGAACGTTTCTGACGATGGCGTCGCA
Source organism: Pyrinomonadaceae bacterium (assembly GCA_035300785.1). Classification (GTDB taxonomy): domain Bacteria; phylum Acidobacteriota; class Blastocatellia; order Pyrinomonadales; family Pyrinomonadaceae; genus UBA11740. Next base: position 1,527 of record DATGVD010000040.1, read on the forward strand.
CGGAACGGATCAACTACTGGTTCAGCGCCTGCTGACGTGTCGCAACCAGCGCGACAGTCAGAAAGCAATCATCCTGAGCGGATTTGTAGTCTTGTTTCAGTTCGCGTTGTTTCTGACGATTGGCGTGATGCTGTACGCCTATTACCGGAGTTATCCGTTGACGACCAAGCTCGCGAGCAACGATGAAATATTTCCGACCTTCATCGTGCACCGTCTGCCGCACGGCGTCTCCGGTTTGGTGATCGCGGCAATTTTCGCGGCGGCGATGTCAAACTTGAGCGGCTCGCTCAACTCGCTTTCGTCGAGCACGGTCCTGGATTTCTACAAGCCTTTAATTAAACCGCAGGCCACCGACGGAGAATTATTGAAGCTCTCGCGCTGGCTCACCGCCGCGTGGGGAATCGTTTTGATTGGCATCGCGATGTTGGCGAGCAGTTGGGGATCGGTGTTCACGACGGGGCTGACGATCGCGTCGCTCGTTTACGGCCCGATGTTGGGCGCGTTCCTGCTCGGCGTGCTGACAAAGCGGGCAAATCAGACGGGCGTCATGGTCGGCATGGCGGCAACCTTGGTAGTTATGGTCTTCATAAAGTTTAATGGCGCAGGCTTGCAATGGGCATCAGCGAAGTTTCAATTCCAACCAACTGCCTGGATGGGTTGGCTGGCGGCCCACACGAATATCGCGTGGACGTGGTATGTCTTAATCGGCACAATCATCTGTTCCTCGATTGGTTATGTTACCAGTCTGCTGACAAAGACAAAGCAGACAGATTTTGTTACGGCAGAAAGTTGATCCCTTGATTAGACACGAACCCGGACTTTACCTTCGACGAGCTGTTCGCATCACGACGCTCCTGCTCGCGATGACGTTCGTGCTCGGCCCGTCGGGCATTGTCCGCATAGCAACGCCCGCATCAGCGAACGCCACGCCCGCTGATGAATCCGTTAAGCCGTATTCGCGAAAACCGTCGAAGGAAGCGCTGAAGTGGGCCGACAAGGAACTCCGGCGCATGTCTTTGGATGAAAAGATCGGCCAACTGATTTCCGTAGGAATCAACGCCACGTTTCTGAATCAGGACAGCGAAGCTTTCAAAGCCCTGCGTCACCAGGTGGTCGACAATCACGTGGGCGGGATCATTCTCTTTCGCGGTCCCGTGTACGAATCGGTCGTGATCGTCAATCGGATGCAGACGCTGGCAAAGTATCCGTTGCTGATCTCCGCCGATCTCGAAGCCGGATCGGGAATGCGTTTCGATGACACGGTGAATTTCCCCTGGAACATGGCCATTGCGGCCACGGGCAATCCAGACTTTGCGCGGCGAGCCGGCGACTTAACTGCGCGCGAGGCGCGGGCGCTCGGCATTCAGCAGATTTACGCGCCGGTGGCGGACGTGAATAACAACGCGGCCAACCCGGTCATCAATGTCCGTTCGTACGGCGAAGATCCGGCGGACGTAGCCAGGTTTGTCGCGGCGTTTATCGAGGGCGCGCAACACGCGGGCGTGATCGCAACGGCCAAGCATTTTCCCGGCCATGGAGACACGGCCACCGATTCTCACCGGGGCCTGCCGGAGATTGATGTCACGCGCGAACGTCTGAATTCGGTCGAACTGGTTCCCTTCCGCGCCGCGGTTAATGCCGGCGTCGGCGCCGTGATGGACGGCCACATCGGCTTGCCTTTGATCGATCCGACAGCGATCACGCCGCTGCCGCGCGACGTTAAGCTCAAGCCGATTGAAACGGAAGACGGCGGCGAAATCGTGGTTGAAAAAGGAACAATGCCGACCACGCTATCGCCGGTGATGAACGGAATTCTTCGTCGCGAACTGAACTTTGATGGGTTAATCGTCACGGACGCGATGAGCATGAGCGGCCTGACGCTTTACTTCACCCAGGAAGAGGCATCGGTGCGCGCGATTGACGCGGGCGCCGATTTGCTCTTGAAGCCCGCCGATCCGGACGCGGCCCTGCGCGGAGTGCGCGCCGCGGTGAAGAGCGGAAGGCTGAGCGAAAAACGCATCGAAGAATCCGCGCGTAAAGTGCTGGCCGCGAAATACGATCTTGGCCTCGTGCAGAAACGCATCACGCCTTTGGAGGAAATCGATCGCGCGGTGGCGGGAAAGAAAGCCCTGGAACTCGCCGATGAGATAGCTGAGCACGCCATCACTTTGGTGCGCGACGGCGCGAAGCTGCTACCGTTGAACCTGCCACCCAACACGCGCATTCTCAACCTCGCGATCACGAATGGAGATGATCGTTCATTCATCGCGCAGCCGTTTGCCGGAGCGATGGCGCGGGCGGGTCGCAAGCTGGATACGATCGTCCTCGACGATCGTTCGTCCGAGGCCGAGGTTAACATGGCGCTCGAGCTGGCCAGTCGCGCGAACCTCGTCATCGCCTCGATGTACGGTCGCGTGCGGACCGGCCAGGCCCGCAGTGTGGGTCTGCCGCAACCGGGCGCGCGCGCCTTAGAAACTTTGATTGAGCGGAAGACACCGGTGATCGGAATTAGTTTCGGCAATCCGTATGTGCTCTTGAGTTTTCCGAAACTGCAAACGTACGTCGTCGCCTATGGCGACATGCCGAGCTTGCAGGAAGCCACCGAACGCGCGCTGCTCGGCCAGATCGATATCAACGGCCGCTTGCCGATTTCGCTAGCGGGTCTGTATCCTCGCGGCACGGGAATCCAGTTGGAAGCCCGTCACTGATTACCCAAATGGCCCGAAATATCCGGCTCATTGTCGCGGTCGCCTTTCTGCTGGCACGTCCCATCGCGGCCCAACTTCCAAACGTCTCTCCGCCCAATGTCGGCATCTCTGCCGAACGTCTGGCCCGGATGGACGGTGTCATTCAACAATCAATCGAAAAGCACGAACTGCCTGGCGCCGTCGTCTTCGTCGCGCGTCATGGTCGCGTCGTCTGGCGCAAGGCCTACGGCGCGCGCGCGGTCGAGCCGCAACGCGAAGCGATGGCCACAAACACGATCTTTGACCTCGCCAGTCTGACGAAGATCGTAGCCACGGCCACCAGCATCATGATTCTGGTTGAGCGGGGCGAAGTGCGCCTGAGCGACCAGATCGTGAAATTTATTCCGGAGTTGAAGGGCGATGGCCGAGACGCGATCACGATTGAACAATTGCTGACGCACACCGCCGGCTTTGCTCCGGATTTCGATTTGAAGGATCGCTGGAGTGGATATGACGAAGCGATGAAACGGCTTTATCGCGAGCCGCTCCGCACCCAACCCGGCGCGCACTTTGTTTACAGCGACATCAACTACATCGCGCTGGGTGAAGTAGTTCACCGCGTCAGCGGACTGACCCTGGATGAATTCGCGCGCAGAAATATTTTCGTGCCCCTCGGCATGCGCGACACGGGCTTTCGTCCCGACGCGAAGCTGACGGCGCGGATTGCGCCAACGGAAAAGCGCCGCGGACAGATGAACTATCTCGGCGATACGGGGGCAAACGCCGGGTCAGAGGGCGATCAGTGGCTGCGCGGTCAGGTCCACGATCCGACTTCATTTCGGATGGGCGGCGTCGCCGGGCATGCTGGTTTGTTTTCCACGGCTGACGACCTGGCGATTTACTGCCAGATGATTCTAAACGGCGGCGCTTACAACGGCGCGCGCATTCTTAGTCCGCTGAGCGTGGCGACGATGACTCGACCGCACGCGGTCAACGAGAATGGCGCGGCGCGCGGTTTGGGTTGGGACATCGCGACGAGCTTTTCATCAAACAGAGGCGATCTGTTTCCGCTCGGCTCGTTCGGCCACACAGGATTCACCGGGACTTCGATCTGGATAGATCCGGCCAGCGATTCCTTCGTCATCTTCCTCAGCAATCGCGTGCATCCCGATGGCAAAGGCGACGTCGGGCCATTGCGCGGTCGCGTCGCTTCGATCGTGGCGGGTTCGATTACCGACACGACTGTCACGAAAGCCCGAGAAGAAGCAGCCAATGCCGCGGCTGAACTGCTGGCGAGTGTCGCGCGCTTGTACTCAAACGCGGGCGCGGCAAACACAAGTAGCACCGCGGTCGCGGATGCTCAGATTTTGACCGGCATCGATGTGCTGGAGCGCGACGGCTTCAAACAACTGGCCGGCCTGCGCGTCGGTCTGGTGACAAATCACACGGGACGGGACCGCGGCGGCCGCCAGACGATCGATGTCTTGAGCAAAGCGCCAAACGTCAAACTGGTCGCGCTCTTTGCGCCGGAGCACGGCATTCGCGGAGTCGCGGACGAAAAAGTTTCAGACACTAAAGATGAGCAGACCGGCCTGCCGATCTATTCCCTGTACGGCGAATCGCGCCGGCCAAAGCCTGAACAATTAAAGGATCTCGACGCGCTGGTTTACGACATCCAGGATGTAGGCGTGCGCTTCTACACTTACATTACGACGCTGGGATACTTGATGGAAGAAGCCGCGAAAGCGAAGCTGCCAGTCTTTGTTCTCGATCGGCCTAATCCAATCAACGGCGTCGACGTTGAAGGCCCGCTGGCCGACGCCGACAAACTTTCATTCACGGCCTATCACACCATTCCAGTGCGTCACGGGTTGACGGTCGGCGAGTTGGCCGGACTTTACAACGACGAGCGCAAGATCGGTTGCGACCTGCGCATAGTCAAGATGGAAAACTGGCGGCGCGCGATGTGGTTCGATTCCACCGGGCTTACCTGGGTGAATCCGTCGCCGAACATGCGCAGCCTGACGGAGGCCACGCTTTATCCCGGCGTTGGCTTGCTGGAGACGACAAACCTTTCCGTGGGCCGCGGGACCGACACTCCTTTCGAAGTGATCGGCGCGCCGTGGCTCGATGGCCAGAAGCTCGCGAGTTATTTGAATGGAAGAAAGATCGCGGGCGTTCGTTTCGTGCCAATTCGTTTCACGCCAAAGTCGTCAGTCTTCAAGAATGAAGATTGCAACGGCGTGAACGTCGTGATTACGGATCGCTCGAGGTTTCAATCCGTTCTCACCGGCCTCGAGATTGCCGTGGCTCTGCATCAATTGTTTCCCGCCGCATGGCAGATTGACAGTTATTCACGTCTGCTGGTTAACGCCGGCGGGTTGGAGCGCTTGAAGCGAGGCGACTCACTCGAGGAAGTCGCGAAGTCCTGGGCAACTTCGCTCGAAAACTTCCGGCGCACACGCGCCAAATATCTGCTGTATAAGTGACGTTCGGCGGTGAGATCCTTCCAATCCCTAAGCCCGGTCACCGGATTGGATCCCTGGATAGTGGTGCAGTTTGAATGTGGCACGCGCATCTTACGCGTGATTCACGGGCGGGACGCCCGTGCTACTCTGTCAAACTGCGCCACTACCGATCCCTGGTGATCTTTGCACTATATCTGGAGTATATTAGCGCATCATCCTGGTGCTTGTGCCTGCTGGAGGTTGGCATGAAATCGAGATGTACGCACACAAAGAGTTTGAGCTGGTGCTGGATTCTTCTCGCACTCCTCATTGCTCCGGGAAGTTTGTCTGCACAAGAAAACCTGCAGGGCTCTGCGCCACCAATCGAAATGCTCAAACTCAAGTGGGAAAAGGAAGTCCGCCTCCCGCGGAATTTTGATCCTTCAGTGATTTCAACCGGCACGACGTTTAGCGATCCCTCTTCGCGGACGTCTGGACCGCCCACAAATCCAGGTGCGGCTCTGGAAGCCACGCGGGCTGCTACCAGTGCCCAGAGCGCGGCTGCCGGTTCGAACCCGGCTGCGTTCCCGGCGACGCCCGGCCGGCTGCCGGTCTCTTACGTCTACTCAATGAAGTTCAGAAATCTGGGCAACAAGAAGATCGAAGGAATCGCGTGGGACTACGTCTTCATAGACCCAAATGGCGGCCCGGAACTGGGCCGGCATCAGTTTCTTAGCTACGTCAAAACAGAACCGAACAAAGTCGTAACCCTAAAAGCACAAATGGGCTCTCCGCCCTTGAGAATCGTGAGTGCTTCAACGACCGAAAAGCAGGCGAAGCCGATTGAACGCGCCTCGATTCAATGTGTGTGGTTTGCGGATGCGACGTTTTGGAGAAACCCCACGAGCCGAAAAGGCGTGTGCGAGTTTCTTAAGAGCAGGGGAAATCTTCTGAAGCAAAAGCGGAGCGCTACTTAGGAATAAGGCTTCGCCCGACGATTTCACGGACTGATTGACTCGCGGTTGTAAGATGGTTTACAACTGGCAGTCTTGCAACCTGGCGTTCCACCGCCGAACCCGAAGAGGTGCCCGACTATGAAAGCAACCCGAATATTTTCGCTGTTTCTGCTGCTCGCTTCCCTTTGTTGGCTGGCGTCTTCGCCGCAGCTCAACGCCCACGCGCTTGCGAATTTACCCTCCGCAGAGGCAAGCTCGTCTGATTCATCGTTACCGAATTCGAAAGGCGGGTTTGCGCGAGCCACTTCCCCCGAGCCCGGTGCACCCGAGAGCGGCAGTATCCGGGAAGTAATCGATGACCGATACAAGGTCAGATATCAAACATGGAAGAACGAGTTTCTTTCGACCGACATTGGCCGAGCACAGTGGGAGATGTACGCGCATCATCCGCGTCTTGTCCTCACTATCACAATCGCCGAGAACAATCCGAACGGGGCCGCCACGGGCAGATACAAGTGGAACAGCAACGGCGAACTTATCGCAGCCACAATTGTTTTGGGACGCCAGGTTGACCAGGGCTATCCCAGCTCAGTCTATTATCCGGTAATGAATGCGCTCGAACCGTTTGAATCAAAACAACTGATCGGCGGGAGCGTTTTGGCAGCGACAAAAATCGCGCATGAGTTTGGCCACGTGATGAAGATTTCCGGCACACCCGAATCGCTTTATCGCCTTCAGGTTCAACTAGTGCCCGTTTACAACAAGATATTTCTCAGCAACGGGTATAACACCAGCGATCCGCGGCTGGAGGAATTGGCTCGGAAGATGGGCGGCAACCCGGTGGAGATTTGGGAGGATCGCGAATATTGGGGAGAGGCGAATGCCATGCTTTTTCTCCGCGACCGAGTCGCCAAGGAGAGGTTTCACTGCAAGCTCTTCAATAAGATTAAGCGGACCGTCGAGGAGTATGCGAAAGGTTACGAAGAGCGTTTCGCGGAGATTGCCAAGTCGCAGGGCGCGTCTTATTCGTGCAGCTGGCGATAGAATTCATCCAGCAGGCTGAAACCCCAGGAGAAAAAATACGAGGGGCCGAATTGCTCGGCCCCTCTTTGTTTGACCAGGTTGACTCGCGGCTGTAATTCCGGGTGCCGCGAGTTTGTTCTAGAAATGTATCCTCAAACCAATTTCCATCTGGCGCGCGGCGTAAACCGCGCCGGTGATTCGGCCAAAATTTGTCGCACTGGTAAGACTCAAGCTGCTCGGATCACTCGGCTGGTAGTGGTTGAAGACGTTGGTGAACTGCGCTGTGAACGTGGCCCCGACGCGTTCCGTGAACTTGAAATCCTTGGCGACCGTCGCGTCCACATTCCACCGATTCAAGCCTCGTAGATTACCAACGCCGCCGCAACTAGTGTCGATACCCAGAACACAGCGGCGGAAGTTCGCCCAGACTGAGGCAGGATCCGCGAATATGTTAACTCCCGTGCCGCCAACCTGGGGTCCGTTGCTTGTAGCTACGTTTTGCGTAAAACCTGGTAGCGTTGCAGCTGAGCCAGGGACGCCAAAGTGCGCCGAATGGCCACCAATAAACGGGCTAATCGGAATTGCGCTTTCAAACGCAGAGCCTGAACTCGCTACATTACCCATCTCACCGAAACCCTGACAGGCCGCATTACAGTTGCCGCCTTCGGTGTAGCCAATGCCAATCGGGAAGCCGCTCTGGGCCGTAAAGAACGGAGAAACCGACCAGCCGTCAAGCAATTTCCCTTGCCAGCCATGTCGGCCCTTGAAGAACGTCGGCTTGTAGCTCCAGCCGCTGGTGAAAATGTACTTGATGTCAAAAACCTGCGGTCCATAGCTGGCCTTGGGATTCCAGATGTCCAGCCATTGATTCGAACTGTTGTACTGAGCAATCTGCGCAGTACCCAGCGCTTTCCCCCAGGTGAAGTTTGAAATCGACGTGAGCCCATGCCAATCATTCATCTTCAAGGTAAAGAACGCGGCGTGGTAGTTCGAATAACCCAGACTGGTCGTCGTGTTAATCGCCGTTGCCTGCGAACCCAGCATTGTGCGACCGAGAGTCCACGAACTTCTTCCGTTCAGAAACGACCACAAGTCGGAGACTCGGGTTTGACCAAAAAGATTGGTCGAGCCAGTCGAATTGATCACACTTGTACTGTTAAGCAAAGCCTGTGTGCAACTCGTCGCGCCACAGAAAGGGGAGCCGGTTCCGCCAAGCGCGGCCTCGAAGAACGGCTGATTGGGAACCGCCGCGATCGCCGCTGCCCGACCGAGCACGTCGAACTGGGTGCAACGACCGCCGCCGCCTGGAGAACACAGCGCACTCCAAACATTCGCGAAGGCCTTTGCGAAAGTCTGGCCGCCGAGCGTCATCATGTAGGGAACCGCGTCAAGGTTGATCTCCTCGAAGATGTTACGGGCTCGCTTGCCCATGTATCCAGCTTCAAACGATATCTTTCGTGATATCTGACGCTGAATCGTAAAGTCCCAAGTGTCTACTTTCTCCGGTTTGTAATCCGGATCGAGTACCGTTGAGTCTCCGGCAACCGCGTTACACAATAAACTGCCGGCAGGGCAGGGAATGGCTGTAGTCCCCGTCTGCAACGCGCCCGGGAAGAAGGGCTGCGGCAGGGTCGTACTGGCAGCCTGCAAAGGCGCGACCAAACCATCCGGGCCAATGCGAAATGCATTGAACAGGCTATTGCTCGGGCTAAGGCCCCCGTTGCAGGTCCCATCGCTCCGAGTGAAGCTGCAAGTGACCGGTTGCAGGAGTCCCGGGCCCAGCAATGGAACGAGAACCTGGTTTACACCATTGATTCTCCCCCACGTTCGGCCATAGCCTCCGCGGAGTACGGTCTGACCCTCGCCAAACAACTTGCCCCGGAGACCCGATCGATAATTCGGATTCCAGGCGACCGAGACTCGAGGGCTGAAACCGCCTTTGAACGGCGTGTAAGGATACTTAATGTGCAAGTTCCCGGTGGTTTCAAATCCGAGAATTGGAGCATAGGCTTGACCAGCCAGCGCCGCAGCTTTTCGCGCCGCCAGAAACTGATCCGTGTGAACTAGGGCGCCGCTCGAATCCACAAGTTCAACTTGGGCGCCGTTCGCTTCAACCGGCGGTGTCTCGTACATGTAACTGAGACCATAGCTGACGGTCAACGACGGCTTCATCCGCCACGTATCGGCAAAGTATCCACTGTAATACTTGATGGTACTCAGCTCCTGAGCGAGCGTGCCGATTGGTTGGATCTGCAAACTTGATCCAGTCCGCGTGTAGATAACCTGCGTCTGCGCGACGAGTCCCAGAACCGATGCAGCCAGATTCTGGTAATTGCTGGCATTACTTGCCGCTGCCGTCGGGATACAGGATGAAGTGTTGCCCGCCCCGCACGCGGTGAAACTGATATTGCCCTGGCCGATACCGTACACGACTTGATTATTGATCGTGCTGCCATTGTCGGTGCGAGTGTGGTAGTTGAAATTGTTCTGCAACTGGCCGCCGAACTGGAACAAGTGATTTCCTTTTACCCAAGTCAGGTCGTCACGGAGCATCTTGTCCTGGCCATCCCAAACACGCTGACGCGTGCTTTGATTGTTTACGTTGTATGGGATTAGCGCGGACGTGCTTTCGAAGGTCGAAGTCGTCCCGGCCGGCGCAATTTCCAGCGCGCCGCCCAAACCTCCCAACTGCGGCGGGTCGTTCTGCGTCGACCACTGCCACCAGTTCCACAGATAGCTCAGCCGCAAGTCATTGGTGATTCTTGAACTGACGTTGCTGGTAAGTCCGATCACCATCAGCTCACCAAGTTGAGGCCGCGGCGCCTTCGGGGTATATTGGCCAGCCGTGTCTCCGAAATAGCCGCCCACATCGACTTGATTGGTTGTGACGTTGAGCAGTTTGAAGGCGCGGAAAGAACCGAAGAAGCGGTTCTTCGCGTTGAAGTCATGGTCGAGTCGCCACACATAATTGTTCGAGGTGAGCGGTGTGCGAATGGTTGAGAGAAAGCCCAACACATTATATCCGTCATTAATAATTGAGCTCGACGAATTACAAAAGCCGCACAGCGGATCTGAGCCCAACGGGATTCGGGACCAAACACTTTGGATCGTCGGGCTTATCCCGAGACCGCGCGGATCGAGTGTACTTCCCGTGCCAGGCAGTGTTACCGTTCGCAGATTACCTGCCGCAGCGCTACCTATCACCGTCGTTACCGGACCCGGATTGAGATTGTAGGGCTGGAACACGCCGCTCGAATCCGGCACTTGGATCACGCCGGCACGCAACGCAATTGACGGCGATTGCTTTTCGAATAAACCACTGCCTGGGAACCGGAAACCTTCATAACCGAAGAACAAGTAAGTCTTGCCGCCTAATATCTTCTTCGGAATGATTGGCCCACCCGCCGTAAACCCAAAACGACTTCTATGATTTGGAATTATGGGTGAGTACAACAGTTGGCAATTGTTGTCACCTGAAGCCAAAGTTGTTCCCGCG
>DATGVD010000041.1:0-6391 GCA_035300785.1 Pyrinomonadaceae bacterium
CGAGGGCGCGCATTTCGGTTAGCATCTTGTTCTGCTGTCGTAACTCCTCCTCTAACGCCACGAGTCTTTCGTTTAGTTTCGCGTCAGAAGCTTCCGAGACTGCACTCGCCGAAGATCCGCGCTCTGACTCGAGTGGCGGCTTCACAGATCCGCTCGTTGCCGCAACCGTCTGTGCCGAAACGATAGCCGGCGCCAGCAATAACAGGATTAGCGAAAGTGCCAGGTCAAGCGACCGAGCGCGTCGTCGTTGAGACATTTTGTTCCTCCTCAGACTGCTGCGGATCGGGTGGACGCTCAGCGTTCATTATGCGGATCGCGACAGCTATGAACTCCCGGATTCAATGCAAGCGAGAATCACAGACTAGAGGAAGAACCTTAAATCGATCTTAATGCCGTCTTAACTCTATGTTAACGAACACACTGGTATCTGCCGTCGCGATGCCGCGATCCGGAATGGAGACTCAACAAGAAAAGGCGCTCTCGCCTGTTTCAGCCTAGAAATTCAACCGCAAAGCAAACTGAATCTGACGATTCGTGCCCAGACCGACGTCGCGCACCACGGTCTGCCGCAATAGCCCGAACGTTCCACCCGAGGTCGCAAAGGTATAGGGCTGGCCGGGTTGAAGCGTACCGACGGCGTTATTGAGTCGCGAGCCCGGAATGTCAAAGTTGGCGCGGTTGAAAATGTTGAAGACCTCGGTCCTGAACTCGAGATTCGTCGTTTCGTTGAACTTGAACCGTTTGTTGAAGATTAAATCGAGCTGTTTGAAGTTTGGCCCGCGTAAAAAGTTCCGCGGTAAGTTACCAAACGTCCCCGGCGCCGGCGTCGCGAAGGCGGCCGGGTTCAAGAGGCTGCGATCGTTGTTCAGATACGGATTAACGCCGGGCACCAGGTCGGGTCGGCGGACGTTGCGCGACGCTCCACCGCCCGGTGTATTGACGACCGCGATAAAACCAGCGGGCAGCGGATTCGCGGCGTTAATCGTGCCAGGCAGCGCTCGCACTTCGCCGGCCGTACATCCCGCGGCCGGATTCGCGCACTGAATCACTACGTCTGGTCGCACGATTCCAATCTCAAGCGGCAAACCCGACCGCGAATTAAGGATCGTGCCAATTTCCCAGCCACCGAGCATGGCATTTCCGATCGGTCCCAAATCATGTTTCTTGCCTTTCCCGAACGGCAGATCGTAAATAGCGCTCAAGTTGAACGTGTGACGCACATCAAAGTTGTTATAACCGAGGTCGTAATCATAGTCAGAGATCGCTCGCGCATTATTCGCGGCAGTACGTGATTCGTTCGAATCGCGAAAGCTGGCCGCGTGACTCGGTGGCAAGTCTTCGCCGACACCAGGATTCCGTTTGAGATAATCGAGCGCAACACAAAGAATTAACTCCGATTTCTCATCTCGTTCACGCCGACGTAATACCTCTGAGCTATAAGCCGTTCTTGAAATTCCCTGGCAGACAACCTGTAGCGACGAAGTTTGATTCCAACGATAGCAGAGCGCTATCGGCTTGAGAGGCCCTATGAATACCAGGCAAATCGCGTTTCCTTTCCGTTTGAAGCGAACCGGGCGACGCAGAAATCCCAACGCGGATCTAATCGGCCGCTCGTATGAAGAAGGTTATGCCACCGTGACCGTGACGGGACTTTGTCTCAACGATGACGGTCGCGTGATGGTGCGGCGTGAACCCGGCGGCAGCATCTGGTCGATGCCCGCGTGGTTGATGCGTCTGATCTTTCTGGAGAAAAAGGGAAAGCGCGCAGCTTAGTTCGAGAGTGGACTAAGGCTCCTTCGGTTTCGCTAACCACTCCAGGCGTCCAATTCCGTCGCGAACCTTGCTCCACTTCTCGACATTGAGTTCAATGCAGGCCAAAGCCGCCGTCGACAGGTGTCGTTCTTCGCCAGTCAGGACTTTCAATAGATCTTCCATTCCGGGATTGTGCCCGACGAGCATCGCGACGTTCGCACTGTCTTCGATCTGAGCAATAACTTCCAACAGGCGCGCCGCGCCGGCCTCGTAGATTCGTTCGTCGTAACGCAACTCGATATTCAGCCGCGCGGATTCAAGCATGAGCTGCGCAGTCTGCCTGGCTCTCTCGGCGGGAGAGCTCAGCACCAGATCAAGTTTCAGCTTTCGCTTGCGCAAAGATTTTCCCACCTGGGGTGCGGCCTTCAATCCGCGCTGGTTCAATGGCCGGTCGAAATCCTTAACGTTGCCGGCCTTCCAGCTTGATTTCGCATGTCTCAGCAGCAGCAATGTCTTCATTGAGTCCCCACTTCGGATCGAGTGGCGGCAACTTTAATGCATTGGCTGGCTCAGACTCAATGGTTCAGCGGATCAATTCCCGGCGCTGGCCTGAAATTTCACATCGCTGTAACATTGATTCTGGCAAAATCACGCGAACCACAAATGATCTCGTACGGTTATCACCGTTACCCCGGCAGGTTGTTCGTCGTCGAGGGCACTGACGGCAGCGGCAAATCGACCCAACTTGCGCTGCTCTATCAGTGGCTCAAGGCGGAAGGCTATCCCGTCTTTTTTTCCGAATGGAACTCTTCACCGCTGGTTAAGGACACGACGCGGCGCGCGAAGAAGCGCCGTCTGTTTACGCCGACGACTTTTTCTTTACTGCACGCCACCGACTTTGCCGACCGCACTGAGCGCGACATTATCCCGCCGTTGAAGGCGGGCGCGATCGTGCTGGCTGACCGCTACATCTACACGGCCTTTGCGCGCGACGTGGCGCGTGGCTGCGATCGGGCGTGGGTGCGCGAAATTTACAAATTCGCCGTCAAGCCCACGGTTGGATTCTTTTTTCGCGCGCCTTTGGACGTGGCGATCGATCGCATCGCTGCCTCGCGGCCCAGCTTGAAATACTACGAAGCCGGCATGGACATGGGCTGGGCGGACGATGAAGAAGAGAGTTTCAAAGTTTTTCAGGGCAAGATTCTGGACGAATACGACCACATGGTAAGCGAGTTCGGCTTGACTCAGATCGATGCGACGCAATCGATTCGAACTCAACAGCGTCAGATGCGCGAGATTGTCAGTCGCCATTTGAAAGAAAAACTCAAAGAGAAGGTGGTGCTAACCGGATGAAAGAGATTAAGTCCTACGGCACCGCGCTTCCCGGTTTCGACGCCGAGCCCTACAGCGGCAAGCTGATCGTCATTGAGGGAACTGACGGCGTCGGGCGCTCGACCCACGTCGCGCTGCTGCGCACATCCCTGGAATCGGCGGGACACGCCGTGCTCGACACCGGCATGACGCGTTCAGTGCTCGCCGGCCGCGGGATCAAGGACGCGCGCGCGGGAAACACTTTGGGCAGTTTGACTCTGCAGCTCTACTACGCAACTGATTTCGCCGACCGTCTGGAAAAGGAAATGTTGCCGGCGCTGCGCGCGGGTTTCGTAGTCCTGACTGATCGTTATATCTATTCGGCGATCGCGCGCGCGGTGGTGCGCGGCGCCGACCCCGCCTGGATTCGCGCGATCTATGGCATTGCGATTGTGCCCGACGCGGTCTTTTATCTGCGCCTGCGTTCGACCGAAGAGTTGGCCGCGCGCGTCCTGGCTTCCGGGCATGGTTTTGATTACTGGGAATCGGGAATGGATCTGCACCTGGGCAGCGATTATTACGACAGCTTTGTCGCTTACCAAAAGTTGCTGCTGCGCGAATTCGATCGCATGAGTGGCGAGTACGGGTTTCAAATGATCGATACTGGCCGTCCGATCCGGCGCGTCGCCGCCGAACTGCGTCGAGCCGTGAAGCGCGTGATTGGAGACGAGCCCGTCACCGAGAGCGAGGAAGCACCGGCTGCGGCGCCGGCGGCGAATCCCGACATCAAAAAGGTGGCCTCAACCACACCCGCCACGACTGGTCAACAGGAGTCGTCCGGATGAAAGTCGCCGCGATCGACGTCGGCTCAAACTCGATCAAGTTAGTCGTCGTTGACGCCGCCGCCAGCGATTCCTTCGCCGTGTTGGCGCGCGAAAAAGAAACCGTGCGCCTCGGCCACGACACGCTGCGCAAAGGACACCTCTCGGCCGCGGCTTTTGACCGCGCTACCGATTGCATCAAACGGTTCGCGTCGATCGCTGAAGCTCGCGGAGCCGAACGCATCTTTGCGGTGGCCACGGCTTCGGTGCGCGAAGCGCGCAACGCCGCCCGGTTTATCAAAGAGATTCACCGCCGCACCGGCGTGCAACTGGAAGTTCTTTCTTCCATCGAAGAGGCCCGCCTGATCGGAGTCGCGGCCGCGCAGGGCTGCGCTGCCCGCGGCGCCTCGCTCATCAACATCGACATCGGAGGTGGATCAACCGAGATATCGCTCATGCAAGAGAGCGCTCCGGCAGGGCTCTTCTCAGTCAAGCTTGGCGCGGTTGGACTCACCGACAAGTACGTCACGAGCGATCCGATAAAACCGAAAGACCTGCGCGCTTTGAAAGCAGAAGTCCGGTCGGCGATGGAACGGCCCGGCCGCGAGCTGCGCGACGCGCGCTGGCAGCAAGCCAGCGGCACCTCCGGCACGATCATTTCGATCGGAGAGGCGCTGCGCCTCCGGGCGTCGAGCGAGGCCGAACGAAAGACGAAAGGCGCGCAACCGGCCGGCGATGAAGTTGTGCTCAGCAAACTCGTGCGCTTCAATTCTCGGATGGCTGAACTGAAGCTCGCCGAACGGAGGGCTAGCCCAGGCATCAGCGCCCAACGCTCTGAAATCATCGTCGCGGGCGGACAGATTCTCGAGGGCGCGATGCGCGCGCTGGGCCTCAACGTGCTGCGCACTTGCGGCTGGGCCTTGCGCGAAGGCGTGCTCATCGATCGTCTGCGCGAGATCGAAGCCGAATCAAAACCGCCCGTCGCCGACATAGTCGATCATCGCTTGCGCGGCGTCCACGCGGTGGGCCGTCGCTTTGGCTATGAACAGGCCCACGCGCAACAGGTAGCGCGGCTGGCTGAAACCATCTTCGATCAACTGGTGCAGCATGGCGCTGCCGGCACGCTGACGCGGCATCATCGCACTTTGCTTTCGGCGGCCGCGCTGCTGCACGACGTCGGTTATCACATCGCCCACGAAAACCATCACAAGCATGCGCTCTATCTGATCAAGAATTCCGAGCTGACGGGATTTTCGGAAGCCGAGCGCGACGTGATTGCGAACGCCGCGCGTTATCATCGCGGGCCGTCGCCAAAGGAAAGACATGAAGACTTCGCGGTGCTGAACGAACCCGATCAGAAAACGGTCTTCGAGCTGGCGGCAATCTTGCGGCTGGCTGACTCCCTCGATCGCAGCCACGACAATCGTGTAAAGGACGTGCATTGCACGCGCGATGGACATCTTGTGCACATTCAGCTGCACAGCAGGGTCAATTGTGACCGCGAGATCTTCTCAGCCGAGCAGAAACGCGACATGTTCGAACAGGTCTTCAACTGTAAGTTGTCTCTCAGCCGGCGCGCGGTCTTGAAACGCGCGTGACGATTGAGTCCGAAACTGTCAGTGACGGCGAATCGGCAGAGGCTGAACTCAGCAGCAATTTTAACAGGTGGCAAAAGCAAAAAAGATTCCGGATGTTGATTGCCGCACCCCAGCCGCGGAAGCTATTCAGCTCGTCCTGCGCAAGCGTCTGGAAACGATGTGCGCGCTTCGCGATCGGGCTCTCGACTGGAGCGATCCCGAAGGCGTTCACGACATGCGCGTGGCTTCGCGCCGTCTGCGCAGCGCCCTGGCAGATTTCAAACCTTGTCTCCGCCGCGATAGCTTGCCGCGCGGACAACTAAAGATAATTGCGGATGCGCTTGGTGCCGTGCGCGATGAAGATGTCGCTTTGCCGGCCCTGGAGAACCTCGAAACGAGATTGGAAGGAAACATTGCGGAAGGGATTGAATTGATCGCGGAAGAACATCGCGAGCGGCGACGAAAAGGGCGAGCGGCTCTGCAAAAAGCGATTCGCAAATCCGCCGTCGAGAGATTTCAGAAAGAGTTTATGAGCCAACTGGCGACCGCGATCCAAGTTTCCGGCGGCAATTCCGGAGCTAAAGCGGTTCGCACGAAACAAACGTTTCGCCGCGTCGGAGTCGAAGTGATCACGAATCGTCTGAAGGAATTGATCGACGGCAGCGAGTGTATCTTTCATCCGACTCAGATGAAAAAGCTCCATCGAATGCGCATCCGCGCGAAAAGGCTGCGTTACGCGGTTGAACTATTTGAGCAATGCTGGACAAACAAGGCCGGGAAGATTGCCAAAGAGATAAGTAACCTGCAGACGTCTTTGGGCGGCTTGCATGACTGCGACGTTTGGATCGAAGAGATTGGGTCGTGGCTAAAGAAGAGCAACCGGTCGAAAGGGAGCCGGTCCCAGGAAGGGTCTCGCGCGGCTGCGGCCGA
>DATGVD010000042.1:0-4356 GCA_035300785.1 Pyrinomonadaceae bacterium
CGTCGTACTGGTGTTTATTACCAGTTGCCAGGTGTCAGAGAAGTGAAACAATGGCCCGGTAACTCCCCAGACGATAATCACCGACAGGGCGAGAATGAAAGCCATTGACGTTCCGGTAGCTTTGGTTGCCTTGAGCGAGAACTGCTCGAGGATCTGGCTGAGCTTGTTGCGTTTCTTTCGCGTCATTGTTTTGCTCTATGCTCCCTATCATGGACAGCAACATTTTGAATCTGGTCGCTGCTCTCACGGCGGTATGTTGTCTTAATCAGAACACCTTACCAGACGAAGGGTCAGAGACAACCCCGGGAAAG
The DNA here is from genome assembly GCA_035300785.1 of Pyrinomonadaceae bacterium. Classification (GTDB taxonomy): domain Bacteria; phylum Acidobacteriota; class Blastocatellia; order Pyrinomonadales; family Pyrinomonadaceae; genus UBA11740. The sequence continues at coordinate 312 of DATGVD010000042.1, forward strand.
CCGCGTTAACGCGGCTTGGCTTTTCGCGAGCTTGCGCGGTATTACGCAGCCCGCGCGAGACTAATTCCGCCATGGCCCTAGGCCGGGCTTTCTCGAATTCGCTGCTGGCCCCTCTGATTAAAGTGACCGCGTACCACGGCCACGATCTGCTTGTCAGTCATCTTGTCGAAGGTCTGTGATGATGATCCAAGCGTGGGAGCGGGCCTTAGAACTAGCGCCGGCCAGCGACCAGGTTATAGATCAAGACGATCACCGCGACGACCAGCACGATGTGAATCAAGCCGCCGCCGATGTGGCCGATGAATCCCAGTAACCACAAGATCACCAGGATCACGATAATTGTCCACAACATAATTTGACTCTCCTCTGTTCAGTCCACGCCATTCGCAGAAACGAACGAACTCGATCGCTGCAAGGGTTGGAATCAAGGCCGCCCGGCCGCGGCCCTGGTTCCGGTAATACCAGGTTACTAAGGAACGACTGCGGGCAATTATAGAACTCGAGCGCTTGGCGGTCTGTGCGCCAGCACACAAAGGCGAAACCGGGGGCGTAACCACAGGATTCCTTCGATCCCGGCTCGTCTCAATAAGACCCACAGACTTTGTCACTGATATATGTGTGTAAACACACACAGACGGGCCCTATCAGCCAGGTTTAGGCTGGCAAGCGTTTCGGAAAACTACCACTGAAAATAAGCAGGCAATTATGCCATCCAACGCTGTGGTCCTGGCATTTACCGCTTCCGGCGTCGGCGCAACCGCGCCACCGTCGTCACCGTCATGGGCGCACTTTCTGGCAGAAGCACAGAGATAAGTTAACGGTGGCCGGAACCACGGCGGCCGGCGCGGGCATCGGCGGCCTGGCTGGCGGAAAGAAAGGCGCGTTGATTGGCGCCGGAGCCGGCGCAGGAACTGGAGCCTTGTACACCTACAAGATTCGCAAGCGTCATCGCCGCCGCCGCTACTAGTTTACGAGCTCCAAAAGGATCACCCGGCGCGCTCAGGCTGAAACCTGGTTGAGCACCTGAAGTCGCTGTGGATCACTTTGGATTTAAGATCGGTCGGGAGGGAATGCATCTTGCTTTGTGGTACCGCAAACAGCCAGACGTGGAGCTCCAACTGCGAGTTTAGTACGGCTGGCGTATGGATACAGAACAGAGTTGATCGAAAGGCGGAGGCAGAGAGATGAGAGTAAGAAAGTTAATGCTAGCGACGGCCCTGGCCGCTCTGGTGATTAGCGCCGGGCACTTAATGAGCACTTCGGCCGCACGTGCGACAACCAACAATGATACTGCTAATCGGCTTAGCGCCGCGGCGGATGTGCTGAATGAAATCATGGCGACACCCGACAAGGGTATCCCGCAAGATTTGCTCGACAAGGCGGCCTGCGCCGTAGTCGTGCCGAACGTGAAGAAAGGCGCCTTCATCGTCGGAGCGAAATACGGCCGAGGCTTTATCGTGTGCAGAAACCAGAATGGACGCGGCTGGTCAGCGCCCGCCGGAGTGAAAGTCGAAGGCGGTAGTGTTGGGTTTCAAATTGGCGGGTCCGAAACCGATGTCGTAATGCTGCTGATGAACAAGAGCGCGATCGATAAGCTTCTTTCCAGCAAGTTCACCATTGGAGCCGATGCCTCAGTTGCGGCGGGACCAGTAGGCCGTTCGTCTTCGGCTGAGACGGATGCGCAGCTTCACGCCCAGCTGCTGACTTACTCACGGGCGAAGGGACTATTCGCCGGCGTCTCGCTTGACGGCGCGACTCTGCGACCCGACGATGGCGCGAATAAGGACATGTATGGCAGGACAATGTCGAACAAAGATGTAGTGCTGGGGAGCGTGCAGCCACCGCGGAGCGCGGACCGGCTGATCGCGGAGTTGAATGGACACTCCAGCCGTAGAGCGCGTAATTAACCAGCCGGAACAGTGGACTGCGACCGACTCAGGCTTATTCGTTTGAGTTGTGTTGGTCGCGCAGTTCCAGTGAGCGAAACTGGTTTTTCCGGAAGGTAGATTGGGCAAGCAATAAGAAAGGAATTCGGACATGAGAGCAAGACATTTATCAGGCAAGGTCGCAGGAGCAATCTTAGGACTAACCTTACTGTTGGGAATCGGTGTTGGGATTAGCACAACGGCGCACGCGCAGGGCCGCTATGGCAATCAGGATCGCCGCAACCGCGACTGGGATGGTTACCCAAACTGGGGTGGTTCCTTTGACCTGCGTCAGACCGCGCTGAACGCGGGCTACAACGAAGGCACCAAAGAAGGCCGCAACGACCGCGCGCGGAACAGGCACGCTAATTTTCAGGACTTTAGTGCCTATCAGAGAGCCACGAAGGACTACAACTCACGTCTCGGCGATCGCGAACTGTATCGCCGATACTTCCGTCGGGCATTCGAGAGCGGATACAACACCGAGCTTGGGATTCAATTCTCTCAAGACAATCGCGACTTCAACCGCGACCGTGACCGCAACGACAATGGCAACTACAACTACAACCGTGGCCAGGATCGTCGTAGCCGCAACTGGGATCGTTACGGCAACTACGGTGGTTCTTTCGACCTTCGGCAAACCGCGCTGAATGCGGGATACAACGAAGGGATCAAGGAAGGTCGCAATGACTGGCGGCGAGGCAGGCAAACCGACTTTCGGAATCTTGGCGCCTATCAGAAGGCTACGCAGGACTACAACTCGCGGCTCGGTGACCGCGAGTTGTACCGCCGGTATTATCGCGAAGGTTTCGAGAACGGTTACAGCGATGGCTACAACGGTGGCTAAAGGTTCGCACCGGAATCAGGTTCGGTCCCTTTTGTATATTGATCCTGGTTCAAGCCGGTGCGAACTCAGGCAGCCACTGGAACCTCGTGCAGCAGCCGAGTGAGAAGCCTTCGCAATTGGTTGAAGTTGTCAGGGCGGGAGACATGTACATTCTCGCCGATCGCGAGGTCATCACCTTCATCGATACTTTCAACGCAAAAGATTACGACCGGCACCAGGTTTCCCACGTCGGCGTGCTCGCGGATGCGACGCGCGGCAGCAATCACTTCGCTCGGTAACCCGGCCAAACTTACGAGAATCAGATCGGGACGCTCGCGCCTGGCGCTCTCGATCGCGTCGCATTCATCTCGGGCAACTGCCACGCGATAGCCGTCGGCCTTCAGCAATGTTTCAATGCCGTCGCGGGTCTCGGCAACATCCTCCACTACCAGGATGATCAGCCTCGTGTCGTCTTCCCTGTGCATCAAAACGCTTTCTTGTTCGCCTTATTCTTGATTCTTGCGGATGGGTCCTAGTGTCATGGCGTTCCAGTCTTAACCGTCGGCAGGCTGAGTCGCGTTCACCCGCTTGATCGCTTTTGCCAGCCGCAGAAATTGCATGACGCGAATGCCCCACCAGTTGAGATCGAGTTCATACCAGGCCAGTCCATGTCGCGCGGAGGTCGGGTGCGCGTGATGATTATTGTGCCAACCCTCGCCAAAGGAGAGTAGCGCTACCCACCAGTTGTTGCGCGAGTCTTCACCAGTGACAAACCGCTGCGTTCCCCAAAGATGCGTGGCCGAATTGACGAGCCACGTAGAATGAAGACCCAGCGTAACCCGCAGGAAGATGCCCCATAGCATGACTCTATAGCCACCGAATGCCAGCAGTCCCACTCCGAGCATGACCAGAGGCACCCAATAAAACCGGTTGAGCCAGCGATAGAATCTTTGTTTCATCAGATCGGGGGCGTAACGCTGAAGCTGGGTCTTGTCTAGCAACTGCGGGGTCCTAGCCAAAACCCAGCCAATGTGTGACCACCAGCGTCCGTCTCGCGGCGTATGCGGATCGCCATCTTTATCAGTGTGGGCGTGGTGAATGCGATGAGTGGTGGCCCATTGAATCGGGCCGCCTTGGAGCGCCAGGGCACCACAAAGGATCAGGAAGTACTCGACAACTCTCGGCACTCTGTAGCCGCGATGCGTCATTAGGCGATGATAACCCATGCCGATACCCAGGCTACCGCCGACCCAGTAGAGGATCACGGCGGTAATAACCGCAGGCCAACTCCAAA
>DATGVD010000043.1:0-3985 GCA_035300785.1 Pyrinomonadaceae bacterium
TCATCGGATGTTTACGCGCTGCTTTATCGATTAACCTCCGATGCCGAAGAGGCACGCGACCTGACGCAGGAAACGTTTCTGCGGGCTTTTCAAAGCATCAGCCGCTTCCGCGGCGATGCGGATTTGAAAACCTGGATTTACCGCATCGCGATCAATCAGGCGCGCAATCGTTGGCGCTGGTGGCGCCGCCGGCGCCGCGACGTTACGGTTTCGCTGGACGACAAACACGGCCCGAGTGAACAACCGCTCAGCGCCAGCCTGCGAGACGAAGACGCGGCTGACCCGGAGCAAGAAACTCTGGCGCGTGAACGAGAGGGTCAACTGCGAGGAGCCTTGCTGGGATTGCGGTCAGCGTACCGGGAAGCCGTGATTCTCCGCGATGTGGAAGGATTTAGTTACGAGGAAATTGCGACGACGCTCGAGATTAGCATCGGAACGGTAAAGTCGCGGCTGTCACGCGGTAGATTGGAGTTGCGACGAATGCTCGAAGGATCTTTGTAAAACGAATGGTTGACCCGCCCCGGCTTCACAACAACTCGGTGCCAAATGGGTCGAAGTGACGGCTTGGGAATGGGCGCAAGAGGTTTCGACCAACGAACGGAGCAAATTGAAAACGTGGCCAGCAACAACGCGTAGGCATGAGCTTCGGACCGCGGCCATGGATTCTCTGGCGTCTCGGCTTCGAGCCGGCGTTGCTTTCCAAAACGGGAAGCAGCCGGGGTCGGCCAGCCATTCGAACTATTGAGATGACTTATGTCGTGTGAAGACATTCAAGAATCGCTTTCGCTTTACTGCGACGACGGGTTAGCCCCAGACGCGCGCGCGAGCTGTTACCAGCACCTGGAGGTGTGTCCGGTTTGCCGCGCGCACCTCGCGGAATTGCGATCTATTCGTCAAAGCCTGGCAATGCTGCCCAGGCCGTCAGTACCGGCTGACCTCGTGCCGGCTATCAATCACTCGCTAATTGCCGAAGCCACTGCCCGCGATGTTCGCCTTCATGTCACTTTTGCGGATGTGATTTCTGAATTGTTGTGGCCGCGGGTGACGCGGTATGCCTTTAGTTCGGTGGCCTCGCTCCTCTTGTTCGCCAGCGTGTTTCTGGCCTTGCGCCCACAGTTGATTGCGCTGAATGAAGCCGTGCGCGCGTTCGACGCTGCCATGACGATGACTGACTCCATCGATCCGTCGGCCCGTTATGATATTAATCGACCGATTTCCCCTGAGAGTTATTCCGCTTTGCGGGCGCCTTTTAATGCCGAGTCACCGAGCCTCAACCCCAGCGGCGCCCTGGCGTCGCTTGGCAGGTCGTCTGTAAACAAATCCAATGGCCGGCGCGGGGACGTTGATGACATGATGGTCGTGGCGGACGTATTCAGCAACGGTGCGGCCTCACTGGCGGACGTGATGCGGGCGCCGCGCGATCGCCACATGCTCGAGGATTTCCAGAAGGCACTGAGACAGGACGCGGCGTTTGTTCCCGCGGACCTCGATCGACGGCCGGGAACCATGCGCGTCGTGTATTCCGTCCACCGGGTAGACGTTCACGATCGCAACTACTAAGCCGACGCCCGTGTCAGAAGCCCGACCGTCAGGGAGGGCCCGGTACGCAGCTAGTCCTCACTGGCGGTCGGGCTCCTGATACGACCCCGCGGGAAGCGCGCTTCGATAATTCCTTTTCGATCCTTGCCCAGGCGGGCCGTGAGCATCGGATAGGTTTCCATCACGGCCGGCAGGTCTTCGATTCCCAGCAGGGCTTCGACGCGCGTGATTTCTTTTTCCGTCCCTTCGATCTCCATGAACAAGCCAAACGGCAACTCGTCGATGACGATTTCGGCCCTGCCCAGATGCCAATGCGTGCGGCGCTTTTCATAAACCAACGCCGGTCGAAAGCCGAGCGCGGTCAGAATCGCATGGGCGGCTTCCGCATCCGACACTTCAGTTTCTTCCTCTTGTTGGTGCTTGATTGAAGACTTTGAGGGAAGCCGCTGTTTGAAAGTCAGGATCGCGCGCGCGCCCACGCGACGCAAACGCAGCGCACAACTCCCGAGTTCGAGTCTGCCTCCGCGATAGAGAGTATTCTCTTCAAACTCGACGGGTTTTGATGAAGCACCGATTTCGTGCAGGCGCCGCTCCACCGCTACCCGCCGCTTCTGCGTCAGCCGGTATTTCTTCTCGATCTCAATTGGCATGGGACGATTTTTGATTTTAGATTTCTGATTTGCGATTCAAGACCACAAAATGCCGCTCTTGAAAGAGCTCAATCTAAAATCCACAATCTGAAATCAAAAATGAGCTAGGCCTGTCTTACCCAGCGCCAGACTTCGGGAATCGTCGCCTTTTTGCCGGTCATCAACATGCCGATCCGATAGATGCGCGACGCCAACCAAACCAGGCCCACGATGGTCGCGATTCCGATTCCGAGCGACAACAGAATCTGCCAAAGCGGCGGCGTTTCGGTCACGATTCGCACCAGCATTGTAATCGGGGCTGAGAACGGGAACATTGAGCCCCAAAACGCCAGGGAAGAGTTTGGACTTCGAATGACGGCGAGCGACGACCAGAGGCTGATTGCCAATATTGCCATCACCGGCATCGCAAGTTGGGCGCCTTCCTGCGTAGTGGTAACCATCGACCCAATTACGGCGTAGATCGTCGCATAGATAAAAAAGCCCATAAGGAAATAAAGCAGCAGATACAAGAACATCGCCGCAGGAACATGCGGCAAAGCCATTGGGATACCGCGAGCGGCCGCCGCCAGCGTCAAAGCGGCGAATGCCAAACCCCAAATGCTCAACTGACTAAGTGCCACCAGCGACACGCCAACCAGCTTACCCATCATTAACGGAAACGATCGTATGGACGAGAAAAGAATCTCCGCAATGCGGGTCTCTTTCTCTTCGACAACTGCTCCGAGAACCATTTGGCCGTACAAGAGAACCGTCATATAGATCAGAAAGCCAAAACCAAAAACGACTAAGAAACCGACCAACCCGCTTCCCGCTATCTTCTCTTCTCCTTTCTCCCCTATCTTTGTGCTGGCCAGGCTGACGCGCTTATTTGCCTCTCGCAGATCCTTCTGGTTGATATTCTTTTCTGCTAACCGTTCATCGCGCACGGCGTTGCTTAGCCGATCTTCCACTGTTTCCCGCGTAAAAATATCGCCGGTATTACGTGCGTAGAACTCAGCCTTCCCGTCTGCCAGAATGTTCTTCGGAATCACTACGTAACCGTCAAGCTCGCTCTTACGAACGCGCTCACCAAGCTGAGCTCTAGCCTGATCAATCGACCTTCCATCCAGCGAAAACTGTTCAACCGTGAAACCCGGCTCACTGTCCTGAGCCGTTTGCTTCATTCGATCCTGCTGATTGGCGTTTACGGCCTGGGAAGGAGATACTTTGGCGGGTTGTTCTTCATCTTCGCCGCGCGGACGGTTGAGGGCGTCACGAAAACGTTCGTAAACCTTCCCACTCTCATCGACAACCGCGAGTCTCGTGGGCCCGCCAGTCCGTATGCTCGCCAATAACATAGGCAGTACAACAAACGAAGCCATAATTACCGGCCCCAGAATCGTCGCCACCACGAAAAACTTCGTGCGCACGCGCTGGATGTATTCGCGTTTGACGACGGCAAGAAACTTTTTCATGCGACCTCTCTAGCCTTTTCGATAAAGATGTCGTGCAGGCTGGGCTCGACCAATTCGAACTTGCTGACGTTGACGCCGGATTCAACCAGGCGTTTCAGCAGCGTTTGAGGACTCGCGCCCGGCACCAGCAGGACCTCGGTGTCTTCGCCCTTCTGACGAACATTCGCCACCAGCGCCGGGTCGTTAAGCAAACCATCGCTGCCCTGAAATTGTAGGGCCACGGCGTTGCGCGAGAAGCTGCGCCTGATCTCACGCAGCTTGCCGTCCAGCACCTTGTGAGATCGATTAATCATGCAGACATCGTCACAGAGTTTTTCCGCAATCTCCATCTGATGAGTCGAC
>DATGVD010000044.1:0-5831 GCA_035300785.1 Pyrinomonadaceae bacterium
CGTGGGTCCTTCCAGAACACGCGCAGTGCAGAAGCCAATTGCTGATAGCTGACTGCTAATCGCTACTTCTGCTAAACTGCGCGCATGCACGACGCGGCCGCCGCACAGGCGCCGAATAGCAAGCTGCCCCCTCAATCGTTGGCACGCGTCCGCGCCGGCGTTCCTACACTTGCCGAAGCTTCTCTCGCAATTGCCTCTGCGCTGCTACTGGTTCTTTCGTTTCCAGATTTTGATTTGTGGTGGTTAGCGTGGATTGGCATGGTCCCGCTGCTGGTCGTCGTGACGCGAACGCCCAAAGCCGGCCGCGCATTCCTCCTGGGTTGGTTGTGGGGCCTGTTCTTTTTCTATGGAAGCTGCTGGTGGCTCACTTATCCGATGATCCATTACGCGCATATTGCGGCGCCGGTCGCATATGTTCTATTGCTGCTTCCGGTCATATTCGTCGCGCTGTTCCCCGCCCTATTCTGTGCTTTGCTCGCGCGCGTTGTTTCTCGCTTCGGGCCCGCAGCCTTGTTCGTCGCGCCGTTTCTTTGGGTGTCTTTTGAATTGGGCCGCTACGCGGTCACGGGCCAGATGTGGAACGCGATCGGTTATTCGCAGGCCTTTCATCCGATGCTGATTCAATCAGCCAGATGGGGAGGCATGTACGCGGTGAGCTTTCTCATCTTGACCGTCAATGCGTCAATTGCATTTGCGCTGCTCAGTCGGATGGTATTCGGCGTTGCTCTCTCGGTCGCTGTCATGGGTTTTGTCGGCGTTGTTTTGTCGGTCTCATTCTTTAACGCCAATTGGGAAAGTCTGCTCAGCAGTGAACCTAGCCATCCAATAGTCGCTGTGCAACCTAACGTTCCCATGGCGGGAGTGGACGATTCGACAGCGCAACGACAACTTCTCGACCGCCACCTTGAGCTCGGCGCAAAGGGCTTGGGCGATGCGCGGAACCAGTATTCACACGAGAGTCTCGTCATCTGGCCCGAGTCGCCGATGAACTTTAGCTACTCGCGCGACTCGCACCTCCGAGATGCGGTCGCGACCTTTGCGCGAACCAATCACACCGCTGTGCTGCTCAATTCCCTGGAACCCGCACCAAACGCAGGCGAATATAATTCTGCGATTCTGGTAAATGAGGAGGGTCAGAAACTGGCGCAGTATGATAAAATCCGCCTGATGCCGTTTGGCGAGTACGTGCCGCTGCCCCAATGGATTCCGGGCGCAAGTTCGGTACGTGGAATCGTCGGCGACTTTACGCCCGGCAGTAAGTACACGCTGATGCCCCTCGGCGACTTGCGCGCCGGGGTTTTTATTTGCATCGAGGCCGCGCATCCCGGAATCGCGCGCGAGTTCACGAACGAAGGCGCCGACGTGCTCATAAACATTTCGAACGATGGCTATCTGGGACCGACACCGGTGATGCGCCAACATTTGTCCAACGCGATCTTTCGGGCCGTTGAGAATGATCGGTTGTTAGTGCGAGTAACGAACAGCGGTATTACCGCGCTGATTTCCCCGGTAGGCGAAGTTTGGGACACCACCGCTGGATTCCGGCCGGCGGTAAGGAGTTGGACGATCCGAAAGGAAGTCTTCCGTAAGACTTTCTACACGCGACACGGCGAGGTGTTCGCTTATCTATGCGCGTTGATAAGTTTGGGGGTTGTAGCAGCATCGTTCATTATCAGAAAGAACTTGATCAATAGACGAGGTTAAGAATGATTCAGACCATCTCAATTCAGGATTTGAGAATTTCCTTCGACGATTTGAAAACGCGAGTTGAACAGCTCGGGAGGTTTCTTTGATGTTCCGGCTAAGCGAACCGAGCTAGAAAAGATCGAGGCCCAGGCTTCCGCGCCCGACTTCTGGTCGAATCAGGACGCGGCGCAGAAGCTCTTGCAGCAGCGCAGCAGCCTGGAACGGACTATCGCGCGGCAGGAGAAGTTTGAAGCCGAGATTTCCGATGCCGCAGTGCTCTTTGAGTTTGCTGAATCAGACGAAGCCTCGGTCAATGAGTTGCGCGAGCTGCTCAGTCATCTCGATCATGAAATCAGCGAGGTCGAGACCGAAACGCTTCTGGCCGGCGAGAACGATCTGCGCAACGCCATTTGCACGATTCATCCAGGCGCCGGCGGGACGGAATCGCAGGATTGGGCTGAGATGCTCCTGCGCATGTATCTGAAGTGGGCGGAGCGGCGCGGTTTCAAAACGGAGATTATCGACTATCAACCCGCCGAGGAGGCGGGCATCAAGAGCGTGACATTCAAAGTTGAAGGCGAATATGCATACGGACTGCTGGCGGCCGAAGCCGGCGTGCATCGTTTGGTGCGCATCTCGCCGTTCGATCAGGCCGCCCGGCGACATACGTCGTTTGCTTCACTTTTCGTTTATCCCGAAATCGATGAAGAGGTTGAGGTCGAAATCAACGACAAGGATTTGCGCGTGGACACTTATCGCGCGACCGGCGCGGGCGGTCAGCACATCAACACGACCGATTCCGCGGTGCGCATAACGCATCTGCCCAGCGGCATCGTCGTGCAATGCCAGAACCAGCGTTCACAGCATCAGAACCGCGCCGTGGCCATGCAGGTACTGCGTTCGCGTCTGTACGAAATGGAGTTGGAAAAGCGCCGCGCGGAAACGAAAGAGCTGGAGGCGAACCGGCTGGACATTTCTTTCGGCTCGCAGATTCGCAATTACGTGCTCGCGCCGTATCGTCTGGTAAAAGACGCGCGGACCAAGTTGGAGCGCGGCGACGTGGATTCGGTGCTCAATGGCGACATCGACGACTTTATCAAGGAGTATTTGCTGTCGCGACGAGCGGCTTAACGGCGAGTTATGAGTAGTGATTGATGAGCTATGAGTAACCGCGGTAATCAGTAGGCGCTGTGGGCTTTTTTCCTGCCTACTGCTTACTGCCTACCGCTTACTGATTATGGCTGCTATACCAACCGATATTGAAGTCGAAGGTCCACGCAACACGCGCGTGAACGAGATCATCGCCATCGCTTTGATTGCCCTGGCGCTGCTGCTCGGCCTCTGCCTGGCGTCGTACAATCCAAACGATCCTTCGTGGAATGCGGCGGGTGAAGCGAGCGCGCGCAACTGGATCGGCACAGTCGGCGCTAATGTTGCGGCGGCGCTCTTTCAAACGATTGGTCTCGCCGCGTATCTGCTTCCTTTCCTGCTCATCGCGGCCGCCTGGCGGCGCTTTCGCTCGCGCCGCATCAACGCTCCGGTGACTCGCCTCATTGGTTTGATTCTGGTGGTGCTTTCATCAGCGGCGTTGCTGACGTTGGCAAACATCCGGCCTTTCTTTGACGCGAGCTTCAACGCGGGCGGTTTAGCGGGCGCGGTAATCGCGCGCGCTTTGGTTGGCGGCCTGAACACGATTGGCGCGGCAATTCTGCTGGCAGCGATCGCGGCCACCGGTCTTTTGCTCGCCACGAGGTTTTCCTTCGCGCTGTTTTACGAAAACTTCACGCTGGCTTTGGGCGATCGTTTCGTGGCGCTACGCGCGATCCAACAAAGGTTCACAGCCTGGCGCCTGGCGCGACGCGCGCGCAAGCAGATGCGCAGAGAGATGAGCCGGCAAGCTAAAGCAGATCATGCGGCGTTAACGCACGGCACCGGAACTTCCGTGGATGCGAGCAGCGAAGTCCCGAGCATCGCTCCGAATACACGGAGTGCGGGTTCACAGACGAATCCGGATGGATCGGAGTTAGCCGAGGCTTTCGCTTCTTTCAGCGCCGCGACTTCAGCGGGCACGAAGACCATGGCCGCAGCAGCAGGCGCAGCCACGGCTCCGAAGCGTTCGCTGTGGCCTTCGCGCGGAAAAGCTACGCCGTTAGCGGAATCGGCTCTGGTTGAGGAGATGGTTCGCGATGCCGCGGTCAAACGCAAGACTGAATCGCCGGTCAGTGACAGCCTGCCGTTCGATGGCCAGCGCAGAATCTCGCCCAAGACCGCCGCGTCTGATTATCAATTGCCTTCGGTAGACCTTTTGAACGAAGCGGAGATGCGCCGCGAGCAGGCTGACGACGAATTGCTTAACATGGCCACTAAACTGGCCGAGAAATGCCGCGAGTTCAATGTCACCGGCCAGATCAAATACATCTGCCCCGGCCCGGTGGTTACGACTTACGAATTCAAGCCCGATCCCGGCGTCAAGTATTCGCGCGTCACCGGTCTGGTGGACGATCTCTGTCTCGCTTTGAAGGCCGAATCGATTCGCATCGACCGCATGCCGGGTAAGCCGCACGTCGGCATCGAAGTGCCCAACCCACGCCGCGAAACCATCTATCTGCGCGAAGTGATCGAATCGCGGTCGTTCAAGGAATCAACGTCCAAGCTGACCATCGCGCTGGGCAAGACCATCGACGGACTTAACTACACGACCGACCTCGCGCGCATGCCGCACCTGCTGATCGCCGGCACCACCGGTTCAGGCAAATCGGTCGGCGTGAATGCGCTGCTGGTGTCGATTCTCTATCGCGCGCGGCCAGATGAAGTGAAACTCATCCTGATCGATCCGAAGCGTCTGGAGCTGGGACTTTACGAAGACATTCCGCACCTCGCGACGCCGATCATCGTCGATGCCAAGCCCGCAACGCGCGCGCTGCGCTGGGCCGTGGCTGAGATGGAGCGCCGCTACAAAGAACTCGCCGGCTGGGGCGTGCGCAACATCGATGGCTACAACGCGGAGCGCGAACGCCGCAACCTGGTCAAGGATTTCGACGACAGCGGTCAGCCGTGGGTCAGGATGCCTTATATCGTCATCATCATTGATGAACTCGCCGACCTGATGATGATTTCGGGTCACGAAGTAGAAGATTCGATCACGCGTTTGGCGCAAATGGCCCGCGCGGTGGGCATTCATCTGGTGCTGGCGACTCAGCGGCCTTCGGTCGACGTAATCACGGGACTCATCAAAGCGAACTTCCCTTCCCGCATTTCTTATCGCGTTTCGTCGAAGGTCGATTCGCGCACGATTCTCGACACAAACGGCGCTGAACACTTGCTTGGCCGGGGCGACATGCTGTTTCTGCCGCCGGGATCTTCGCGTCTGCTGCGCGTGCACGGCGCTTACATTGACGAGACGGAAATCAACAAGATCGTTACCCACATCAAGGCTCAATGGGAGCCCGATTACGATGAAACCATCACGCAATCGGACGAAGAAGCGATGGGCCTCGAAGACTCAAACGGCGAGCGCGACGAACTGTTCGAAGACGCTTTGCGCATCTGCGTGGACATGAAGCGCGCTTCGACTTCAGTCCTGCAGCGCCGCCTGCGCATCGGCTATGGCCGCGCCGCCGCCGTGCTCGATCAAATGGAACGCGAGGGCCTGATCGGCAAAGCCGACGGCGCCCGCCCGCGTCCCATCCTCGCCCGTGCGTTTGAGATTGTCGCCGAGTGGGACGAGCAGGAAGGCGCTTAACCGGCAAACAGGTTTGGCCCAGCCTGCATCTGAGATTCCGATAGACTCTCCCTGGTTCCAGAATTCAGCAATCACTCTTCCCGTTTTGCCATCTCAAGATCTCAGAACGGAGAAACCCGTGCCCCGACTAATTCCGTACAAATCTAAAAGGCTGAGCTTTTCGTTATTGCTGCTCGTTGGCTTCCTGCTCTTCACTGCTTCGACCGCGTCCGCATGGGAGCGCGACTGGCAACCGCAGAGAACCTGGGTATTCATCGTGGGCACGCTCAAGTGGCAGCATTCAGAAATGTTTGAGTCCTTCCCGCAACAGAATAGGCGTGACGCGCAGTTGGCGGATTTTTTCAGACGGCAAGGCGTGCCGCCCGAGCAGATGGTTTACCTGCAGGATGAGCAGGCAACGACG
>DATGVD010000045.1:0-3141 GCA_035300785.1 Pyrinomonadaceae bacterium
TGTTACGCCGTCGATGACGTATTCGCTTCCGGTGATCGAGGAAGCACGATCCGATGCCAGAAACGCCACCAGTTCGGCCACTTCGTCAGGGCGATTCGGCCGGCCGAGCGGGATGCCGCCGAGTGAATCCATAATGCGTTGCCTTGCGGCATCCTGGCTGATGCCAGTTCGCTTCGCGATCTCATTGACCATTCCCACAGCCGCGTCCGTCTCAGTGTAGCCGGGCGCAACTGAGTTCACACGAATACCTTTTGGACTCACCTCTTTTGAAAGGCCTTTGCTGTAGTTGGTTAGAGCAGCCTTGGCTGCTGCGTAAGCAAGCGTCGCGTCGAAAAGCGGAAGTGTTCGTTGAATTGAAGAGATGTGGATGATCACGCCTGACCCGTGCTTCAACATCGATGGCAGAAACGCGCGATCGAGACGAACAGCAGCGAAGAGGTTCGTATCAAACGCACGTTGCCAATCATCATCAGACAACGCTAATGCGCCACCGCCGCGGGCCGCCGAACCACCAACGTTGTGAATAAGGATGTCCAGACCTTTGAAACGATCCGTTACGGCTTTTACAACTGTCTCTATTCCTTCTCGAGCACTGATATCCGCTTGCACAAAACGATCAGCGGAAGTTTCCGGCGAAACAGATCGGGCGGTAGCGATTACGTCTCCACCACCTCGAATCAGACGGTCAACTATGGCCTCGCCAATGCCTCTGGTGCCACCTGTAACCAGAATTCGCCTGCCCTTGAATTCAGTTGTTTCCGCCTTTGGGTCGTTGTTCTGCATCGCCAATTCCCCTTAAATTTTGAGGGCGAATCCTTGCTCAGGCTGTTGCGGCCATCTCACCCTTGATGAACGCGAGCAAGTCGGCATTGATCTCGGTTGCATTCGTAGTTGGCATGCCGTGCGGGAAACCTTTGTAGGTTTTCAATACCGCGCCCTTCACCAACTTAGCGCTCAGCGGGCCGGAGTCGGCATAGGGGACGATCTGGTCATCATCGCCGTGCATTACCAGGGTGGGAACCGAGAACTTCTTCAGGTCCTCAGTGAAATCAGTCTGCGAGAAAGCCACGATGCCATCATAGTGCGCCTTGGCACCGCCCATCATCCCCTGGCGCCACCAATTCTCGATCACACCTTGCGATGCTTTCGCGCCCGCCCGGTTATAACCGTAAAACGGCCCAGTTGGCACATCCAGATAGAATTGCGCCCGGTTGGTGGCAACCTGCGCTTGAAAGTCGTCGAATACCTCTTTAGGTAGACCGCCGGGATTCGCGGAGGTCTTCACCATTAGCGGCGGCACCGCGCTAATGAGTACCGCCATAGCGACGCGACTTTCGCCGTGGCGGGCTATGTAATGGGTGACTTCGCCACCGCCAGTCGAGTGACCAACATGGATCGCATCCTTTAAGTCGAGATGTGCAGTGAGTTCGGCGAGGTCATCCGCATAGTGATCCATATCGTGTCCGTCGCCGGGTTGGCTCGATCGTCCGTGACCTCGCCGGTCATGGGCGATGACTCGATAGCCATGATTTAGGAAGAACATCATTTGGGTGTCCCAGTCGTCGGCTGATAGCGGCCAGCCGTGACTGAATACTATGGGTTGTCCTTCGCCCCAGTCCTTATAATAGATCTGCGTTCCGTCTTTGGTCGTGATCGTACTCATACAACATTCTCCTTTTTATTGGTGCAATACAGCCCCTGCTCCACATGTAAGCCCCCCGGATGGTTGAGTCGAGAAAGATACCTAACTGCCTTTGTTCGCTCGATAAATGGGATCGTAGTCAGTCAAAGGAACAACCATGATATGGCTGTTTACTCCTTGCGATTTCAGCAGAGCGAGCGCGAGCAGCGACTCAATCAGACCTCTCGCGACCGTTCCACGGATTTCTTGCTGGCGTGAGGCCGAGTCTCACCGCCATTTTCACCAGGTCTGCGACAGAGTCGGCCTTCATCTTTTGCACCACCTTTCCTCGGTGAGCCTTCACAGTGATCTCGCTGATTCCGATCTTTAACGCGACCTGTTTATTCAACATGCCAGAGACTACTAGCGCCATGACCTCACGTTCGCGAGGAGTGAGCGAAGCGTAACACTCGCGGAGTCCCTGAATCTCAGCCTCTCTCGCGAGTGCGGCGGAACTGCGCTCGATGGCGTGCCGAATGGCACTCAACAACGCATCGTCGTCGATTGGCTTCGTCAGAAACTCGACAGCTCCCGCTTTCATCGCCTGGACAGTCATTGGGATATCACCATGGCCAGTGATGAAGATAATTGGCATGTCGATCCGATCAGGTGCGATTAGCTTCTGCAGTTCAAGACCGTTGAGTTCCGGAAGAGAAACATCCAGCACCAGGCAACTCGGAGCAAGCGGCCCTGAGCGAGCGAGAAATTCTTCTGCCGACGCAAAAGTTTCTGGTTGCCACCCGACAAAACGGATCAGCGCCTCCAGCGATTCCCGTACTGAGATGTCGTCGTCAACAACAAAGACGATTGGGATCGGGTCCGATTTCGGCGAACCGGATTCGGAACTCTGTGCGCTCGCTGAATTCATATATACTCCCTTTTCCGAACAAGCGGTGTCGGATATCCCAGCTCACTCAAGTGCGGCATTGACCGCGTCACTCAGCGCCGCATCGCTGAAGGGCTTGAACAGGCACGCCGTCGCGCCCTCTCCGAGCACTCGGGAGCGAATAGTCTCGTCTCTTTGAGCGGTGATGAAGATGATCGGTATCTCCTGCCGGCGATTCTTCAATTCCTGCTGAAGCTCCGGTCCAGTCATCCCCGGCATACCGATGTCGAGAATTAGGCACTTTGTTTGATCGACGCAATCGGACGTGAGGAATTCTTCCGCCGATGAGAATGCGCGGACTTCAAAGCCGAACTCTCGCAACAGGTCGGGTAGTGACTCGCGGACGGACTCGTCGTCGTCGACTACTGATACAAGTGAACGTTTTCTTGTCATAAAGTCTTCATGCTCGCACCCGGCAACACTACAACCGTGAATTTGTAACGGCCGGGCATCAGCATGCGCCACTCTATTTGAGAGCGTCTATAGTACTTTGGTATTGGTTTGTTATCGAGATCAGCGAATCAAACGTCGTGTGCAAAAGGAATTGAGAATGAAAACGTGGCTCCCGGATCCT
>DATGVD010000046.1:0-2978 GCA_035300785.1 Pyrinomonadaceae bacterium
CTAACCAACGGCCGCGGCGTCGATGTCGTTTTCGAACACACCGGCGCGGCGACCTGGCCCGGCTCGATCGTCTCATTGAAAAAGGGCGGACGCCTCGTGACTTGCGGCGCGACCAGCGGCTATGACGCGCGCACGGATCTGCGGCAAGTCTTCTATCGTCACCTGACAATTCTCGGATCAATGATGGGATCCAAGGCAGAGCTATTGTCAGCAATGAACTTCATCGGTACCGGTCAGATTCGCGCCGTTGTCGATCGCACTCTGCCGCTCGCCGAAGCCAGAAAAGCTCATGAATTGATGGAAGACCGCGCGCAGTTTGGCAAGCTTGTCCTGATGCCATAGAATGCGCCCGCCCAGACACCTTCAAGTCTTTAGCCTCGGGAGATACATCATGAAGACGACAATGAAGATCAACTGCCTGCTGTTGGCGTTCGCGCTGATAGCCATCGCGTCAATAAGTGCGCCCGCCCAGAACCCCGCGCTGCCGAAAGGCGTCGAGCGCGTCACGTCAGTCGAAGGCATCACCGAATATCGACTCGCGAATGGTTTGCGGGTACTGCTCTTTCCTGACCCCAGCAAGCAAACGATGACTGTCAACATGACTTATCTCGTCGGATCCGCCGTGGAAGATTATGGCGAGACGGGCATGGCGCACTTGTTAGAGCACATGGTCTTCAAAGGCTCGCCGAAACACACAAACATTCCGCAAGAGCTGACGTCGCACGGCGCCCGGCCCAACGGCAGCACTTCTTATGACCGGACAAATTATTTCGAAACCTTCGCCGCGACCGACGAGAATCTGAACTGGGCGCTCGATCTGGAATCGGATCGCATGGTCAACAGCTTCATCGCAAAAAAAGATTTGGACAGCGAGATGACCGTCGTGCGTAACGAATATGAGGCGGGTGAGAACAGTCCGTTCAACGTGCTGCTGGAGCGGTTGATAGCAACCTCGTACGTCTGGCACAACTACGGCAAGGCGACCATCGGCGCGCGTTCGGACATTGAGAACGTTCCGATTGAACGCCTGCAGGCTTTCTACCACAGGTACTATCAACCGGATGACGCAGTCCTGACCGTCGCGGGAAAATTTGACGAAGTAAAGACTCTCGCACTGATTGATAAATACTTTTCACCGATTCCGCGACCCACGCGCACGCTGCAAAAGATCTACACGATCGAGCCGACTCAGGATGGCGAACGCGCGGTTACGCTACGAAGAGTTGGTGATACCCAACTGGTGCAGGCCATCTATCACGTCCCCGCGGCCTCGCATGCAGACTTCGCCGCCGTGAACATTCTGGCGCAAGTACTCGGCGACACACCGTCCGGGCGTTTGCACAAAGCGCTGGTCGAAACGAAAAAGGCCAGTTCCACTTTCGGTTTCAACTTTGAGTTGCGCGAGCCCGGAATCGCGGTCTTTGGCGCCGAAGTGCGACAGGGCGATTCGCTGGAGGCTGCGCGCGACATCCTGGTGCAAACAATCGAAAGCCTGGGCGCTACGCCGCCAACGAAGGAAGAGGTCGAGCGCGCGCGGGGGCAACTGCTGAAAGACTTTGATCTGAACATGAATAAGGCCGATCTAATCGGACTGATCATGAGCGAGTACATTGCGTCAGGTGACTGGCGTCTGTTCTTTCTGGAGCGCGACCGCACGCGCAAGGTAACCGCAGAAGAAGTGCAGCAGGCAGCGGCGCGTTATTTCAAGCCCGCGAACCGCACGCTCGGGATGTTCATTCCCACGCCGAAGCCGGATCGATCGGAAATTCCCGCCACCCCCGACGTGGCCGCGATGCTGAAAGATTACAAGGGCGAAGCAGCCATCGCCGCCGGCGAAGCCTTCGATCCCTCGCCAACCAACATTGAATCGCGCACCAAACGAGCCGAAGCCGGCGGAGTGAAAATCGCCCTGCTGCCAAAGAAGACCCGCGGCAGCACCGTCGTCGCGCAGATGCTGTTTCGATTTGGCGACGAGCAGAGCTTGATGAATCGCTCTACCGCGGCGCAGCTCGCCGGCGCGATGCTGATGCGCGGGACGACGAAGCACACGCGCCAACAGATTCAGGACGAGCTTGATCGCTTGAAGGCGCGCGCTTTCGTTTCCGGTGTCCCAACTCAGGCCACTCTCTTCATCGAAACGACGCGCGCGAATCTGCCGGCAGTGATGCGGCTGATGGCCGAAGTGTTGCGCGAACCCGCGTTTCCGGAAAAGGAATTTGATTTGCTCAAGCAGGAGCATCTCGCCGGGATCGAACAGCAAAAGAGCGAGCCGACCCAGATTGCCTTTACCGCATTCAATCGCCAGATCAGTCCTTTTCCGAAGGGCGACCCGCGTTATGTCTCAACGCCGGATGAAGACATTGCGGAACTGAATGCGGCCACGCTTGATTCTGCAAAGCAGTTCTACCATGACTTTTACGGCGCCTCGAATGCGCAACTAACGGTGGTTGGCGATTTCGATGAGCAGGAAATAACCAGGCTGACGACCCAGTTGTTTTCCGACTGGAAGAGTCCGCGCCCGTTCAAGCGCGTCCCGAGCGTCTTCCGGGATATCGCGCCGGCGAATCAGACTTTCCAGGCGCCGGACAAGGCCAACGCTTTCTTTGTCGCCGGATTTCTCTTCGACATGCGCGACGACAACGCTGACTACGCGGCCATCACGCTGGGCCATTACATGCTGGGCGGCGGCTTCTTAAGCTCGCGCTTGGCCGCGCGCATCCGCCAGAAGGAAGGTCTTAGCTATGGCGTCGGCTCGGGAGTTTTCGTGAGCGCTGTAGATCATTACGGCCGCTTTATGGCGACGGCGATCTATGCGCCGCAAAACGTCGACAAACTCGAGGCGGCATTCAAAGAAGAGATCGCGCGGATGCTCAAGGACGGCTTCACGGCCGAAGAGGTCGAGGCCGCCAAGTCCGGTTACCTGCAATCGCGTCAGGTAAGCCGCGCGCAGGATAACGAACTGCTGAATCGCTCGAACA
>DATGVD010000047.1:0-5507 GCA_035300785.1 Pyrinomonadaceae bacterium
TCAACGGAGATGCCGTATTCGTGGGTGACAATCCCACCAGCGAAGCCGTGATCACCTACTACCAACAGAAGCGCCACATTTTTGGTGATTTGAAGATCGAAATCTTAGACGAAAGCGGCAAGCTTCTCAGCACTGTTCCCAGCAGCAAGCGTCGCGGCTTGAACCGGGCTGTCTGGTCCATGCGTCTGAAGGCGCCGCGCGTGCCCACTGCCGCCAGCGCGGCCTTTAGTGCCTCCACTGGGCCGCGCGTGCTGCCCGGAAATTACACGGTGAAGATGACCAGGGACAAGAACGTCTATACAACCCAATTGCAGGTCATGCCCGATCCGCGTTCAAAGCACACGCCGGCAGATCGCCGGGCGCAATTCGATCTTTCGATGAAGCTCTACAACTTACTCGGCGACATGACCTTCGCAGTTGATCGAATCAACGGCGTGCGCCTCGCTCTTGATCAAGCCGCGGCAAAGCTGCCGGCGAACGACCCGTTGGTTGCGCGTCTGCGCGCTGCGTCGGCGCAGGTCGATGAGCTGCGCCGGAAAATCGTAGCCACCAAAGAAGGCGGCGCCATCACCGGCGAAGAACGCCTGCGCGAAAACCTCGCCGATCTTTACGGCAACGTGATCAGTTACGAAGGTCGCCCAGCGCAGACGCAATTGGAACGCACGGATGCGATTGCTCGCGAGTTGGCCGACATAGTTCGCGACTTCGACGCGTGGCTGGCGAAAGAGATGCCGGGCCTGAACTCCGCGCTGTCCGGAAAACAGTTGCCGCCAATTAAGGTGATCACGCGCGAGGAATGGGATAAGGATTAGCGCCAGACTGCGCGCCTGGCGGATGGCCGTTAGCCTCCAACCCGGCCGGCCATCTGCTGAATATGGATCAAGACAAATTCGGCAGGCTTAACACTTTCAAACGGGTCGACTCGTCTGCAATTTGTGATACGCTTTGCCACGATGGCGAGCGAAACGAGCAAGCGATTGGCGCGTTCAAGAGCGCTCGGTGCGCGTTTGTGGTGGTTGATTTCGGGGCGGGCGGCGGCGGTTGTTCTGTTGCTGCTCATCACTCTTCTCTGGAAGCGCAGCACGCCTGGTCCCAGCCTGGTCAACTCACTCAGCATCGTAGCGCCGATTATCCTGACAGTTGCCGGGCTCACCTTGATTTACGGCGCCGCGCATGTGCTCTGGAGAAACTTTCTGGCTCAGGCCCGCATTCAGTTTTTCGTCGATGTATTTCTGGTCACCTGGCTGGTGTGGGCAACTGGCAATGTACATTCGCCCTACGCGGCGCTGTACATCGTGGTCATTTCGGTAGCCAGTCTGTTCATTGGACCGCGCGGCGCGATGATTACTTCAGTGGGCAGTGTGGCGGCGTTCAATGCCTGCGCGCTGCTGGCGATCAACGGGATTGGCCCGATCAACGCCAGCACCACGGAAGAATCAATCGCGAGTACGATCCAGGCACTTGGTCTCTCGGACGTTTCGTTTCTGGTGGTCGGACTGCTGGCCGCGAAGCTGGCCGAGCGGCAATCTCGCTCTGACGTGCAACTGGCCGCGACCACGCAGACGCTTGCCGACCTGCGCGCGCTGCACGAGCGCATCGTCGAATCAATCCGTTCCGGAGTCATTACCACCGATCTTCAGGGACACATCTATACGTTCAATGCAGCCGCAGAGGAAATTACCGGCTATCACGCGGCGGACGTGCGCGGAAAAGACGCTTCGATTTTTTTCGGCGACCTGACACAGCGAATTCCCGAATCGATGCGCGCCGCGGCCAGCGGCCGCGCCAGCCCGCGTTTTGAAGCCGACTGCCTGGCGCCCGATGGTTTGGTGTTGCGCCTGGGCTTCAGCATTGTTCCCCTGTTCGCTGAATCGGGTGAAACCAGCGGCATGGTGATCACCTTTCAGGATCTGACGGACGTGCGCGCGATGGAGGAAACTTCGCGGAGACAGGATCGTCTGGCAGCCGTAGGGCGTCTGGCGGCTTCGATCGCTCACGAGATCAGAAATCCTCTGGCCGCGATGCGTGGCTCGATCCAGATGTTGCGTGGCGAGATGGACGCCGACTCGGAACAAGCGCAGTTGATGGACATCATCCTGCGCGAATCTGACCGGCTCAATAACATTGTCACGGATTACCTGAACTACGCCCGCCCGCGACCAGCGCAACTCAACGATGTTGACCTGCGTGTCCTGATCCGCGAGGCTTTCACACTGTTGCGCAATAGCGCCGAGTTGAGCGACAACCATGTGTTAGAAGACGAGGTGCCCGAGCTACCGATGATTGCCAGAGGCGATCCGGAGCGCCTGAAACAAGTGTGCTGGAACATTGCGCGCAACGCTCTGCAGGCAATGCCTGACGGCGGGACCTTTCGGATTTGCTTGACGCGTCCCGAGCCCGACCGCCTGCGAATCTCTTTTATCGATAACGGCCGCGGCATGGCCCCCGAACAAGTCGAGCGTCTGTTCGAGCCGTTCTCTTCAACCACGGGCGGCACTGGTCTCGGGCTCTCAATTGTTTATCAGATCATTCGCGATCATAATGGTACAATTAATGTGCGCAGCCGGCTGGGAGAAGGAACGATGATTACGGTAGAGTTGCCGGCTGAGGGGCGCTCGTGACTTTCGGTTTTCTATGTCCAACATTCTAATCGTTGACGATGAACTGAGTATGCGTCAATTCCTGACGCATCTGTTTCAGCATGACGGACACGCGGTGCGCGTCGCTGAGAACGGTCGAGCCGCGATGGCCCTGCTGCGAGAGCAGCCGGCAGACGTCGTGATTTCTGACGTGAAGATGCCCGACATGGGAGGCATCGATCTCTTGCGCGCGGCGCGCGAACTGAGGCCGGACCTTGAGTTCATCATGATGACGGCCTTTGCCAACGTCGATACGGCCCGCGAAGCTTTCCTGCTTGGAGCATTCGATTTCATTCAGAAGCCTTTCGACAACGATCTGCTGAAAGAGATCGTAGCGCGGGCCCTGGCAAAGATTTCGCTGCTCAAAGAGAAGCAGGCGCTGCTGGATGAAAACCAGGCCCTCATCAAAGGTCAGCGCGCCCGCGGGAAACTGAGCAACATCATCGGACAGTCGGAGCGAATGCAGGCTGTGTTTCAAATGATCGAGACCGTGGCCGAGGTTCAATCGACGGTTCTGATCATGGGCGAGTCAGGCACCGGCAAGGAACTGGTCGCGCGCGCGATCCACGATCTGAGCGCGCGCGCGCAGAAGCCGTTCGTGTCCGTTAACTGCGGCGCGTTCACCGACACGTTGTTGGAATCGGAATTATTCGGCTATATCAAAGGCTCCTTCACCGGCGCGACGGCAAATCGGAAGGGCTTGTTTGAAGCGGCGGACCAGGGCACAATCTTTCTCGACGAAATCGGTGAAATGTCGCCGGCCATGCAGGTGAAGCTGCTGCGCGTCCTGCAGGAACGCAAAGTGCGGCCGGTCGGCGCGCATGAAGAGCTGCAAGTCAACTCGCGGGTTATCGCGGCCACGAATCGGGATCTCGCGGCGCTGGTGAAAGAGGGAACTTTTCGCGAAGATCTCTTCTATCGCGTCTCGGTCATCCCGATCGAACTACCTTCGCTGCGAGAGCGCGGAGCGGACATCGCCGAACTCGCGGAGCACTTTGTCCGGAAGTATTCCACCCAGACAAGTAGCGCAATTTCCATCAGCGACGGAGCCATGCGCTTGCTCGAAGCGTATTCGTGGCCTGGCAATGTGCGCGAATTGGAACACACGATCGAACGCGCAGTGGCGCTGGAAAAGACCGACACGATCCAGCCCGAACGCCTGCCCGCGCAAGTCACTAACTATAACGAAGCCCGAATTAATTCCGAGCTTGAGCTCCCCACCGACGGCCTTCATCTGACTGCGCATCTCGATCAGCTCGAAAAAACCTACGTGCTCGAAGCTTTGCGTCGCACCGAGGGAAATCAAACCAACGCTGCTGAACTTTTAAAGATGACGGTGCGATCGCTGCGCCATCTGCTCGACAAGCACGGCATTCGCGGACTGACAGCCCAGATGCGCGACGAGCGCCGCTTGGATGCGACCCCGCGCCGCCGCGCCACCGACCCTTATCCGCGCCGGCGCGACGAAGATCTTCCCGAGCCGGCGAATGACGCCGAACAGGCTGCTCGCGCCGGCGAGCGGTAAGAAAGCAGTCTCCCCCCACTCACGGGTTTCTGCCTAAAACCGTCACCAATCTGCTGACACAATTTGTCAGCAAACAGCTCTGGTCATGCTCACATAAATAAGTCGTAACGCGCTCGACCTCTAAATCTCTCAGATTTGTTGCTCCTTCTTCATCCGCCGGGTCGCGGGCGGCTCTGGCACGGAGCTTGATGATAGTCGCCTGACAAATCGCGCGCTGCGGTTGTTCACGAGACAAAGCCGGTGGCGCGAAGGCAAAAAACAACCAGCTTATCTCTTTAAGGAGCAAATGAAAGACATGATGAACAAGAACCAAAAGGGCTTCTCGCTGATCGAGTTGCTTATCGTCGTTGCGATTATCGGCATTATCGCCGCCATCGCGATTCCCAATCTTCTCGCTTCGCGGCGCGCGGCAAACGAGGGTTCGGCCCAGCAGTCACTGCGTACGATGATGAGCGCTGAAGCGACTTACTACTCAACCGCCGGCAACAGCAATTACGGAACAGTGGCCAGTCTGTTGGGCCAGCAACTCATTGATAGCCAGCTCGCTAGCGGCACGAAGAGTGGCTACAAGTTCACCACTGGCGCTGCCCCTGTTGCTTCCGCGACCGCGTTTACCATTGGCGCCTCGCCTACGGTCAGTAGCGGTGTTACGGCGACCGGAACGCGCGACTTTTGCATCGACCAGACTGGCGTGCTGAAAGCCAACCCAACCGCCACCCAGGTGGCCCCGACAGACTGCACCGCTGCCGGCTTTGCCGCGGTTGGCAACTAGAGACTTACGATTAACTGCCAATCTTTCTCCTCCAGAGGGCAGGGTTGCATTTTGCCCCCTGCCCTTTCTTTTTGAAATCGTGGCGAGCAGATTGTTCGCCTTTTCTTGGGTGCCGCTATTACTGCGGACTTCCAAAGAGATCATTTTGCGAAAAGGATAAGAACATGGAACAAAGAACTGACAAAGGCTTCTCGCTGATCGAGTTGCTCATCGTTGTTGCGATTATCGGCATCATCGCCGCGATCGCGATCCCCAATCTTCTCGCTTCCCGGCGCGCGGCAAACGAGGGTTCGGCCCAGCAGTCACTGCGTACGATGATGAGTGCTGAGGCGACTTACTAC
Source organism: Pyrinomonadaceae bacterium (assembly GCA_035300785.1). Lineage (GTDB taxonomy): Bacteria > Acidobacteriota > Blastocatellia > Pyrinomonadales > Pyrinomonadaceae > UBA11740. The sequence continues at coordinate 5,278 of DATGVD010000047.1, forward strand.
TCAACCGCGGGCAACGGCAATTACGGAACAGTGGCCAGTCTGTTGGGCCAGCAACTCATTGATAGCCAGCTCGCTAGCGGCACGAAGAGTGGCTACACTTTCACCACTGGCGCTGCCCCTGTTGCTTCCGCGACCGCGTTTACCATTGGCGCCTCGCCTACGGTCAGTAGCGGTGTTACGGCGACCGGAACGCGCGACTTTTGCATCGACCAGACTGGCGTTCTGAAAGC
>DATGVD010000048.1:0-7268 GCA_035300785.1 Pyrinomonadaceae bacterium
TCAGTAGTATTAATTGGTTTGTTTGGCCTTACGTTTCAGGACGCGCGAGCGCAGGCTGATGAAAAAAAGTTTGAAGCTGGCGGACAATTTTCGCTGCTGCGGCTTACATCACCGACGGTGACGAGTGGCAGTGGCGGCACCATTTCCGGGCAAGACCGCGAGATGGTCCCCGGTTTTGGTGGCCGCTTCGGTTACAACATATCGAAACATTTCGCTCTCGAAGCCGAAGGCAATTTCTTTCCGCGTAATCGTGAAATTGAAGGCGGGCGCAAAATCCAGGGTCTCTTCGGCGTGAAAGCAGGCAAGCGGTTCGATCGAGCCGGCGTGTTCGCCAAGGCCCGGCCTGGATTCATCCACTACGAGAAAGGTGATTTTCGTCAGACCGGCCGCTGCGTAATACTGGTCTTCCCTTTGTCGGTTGATTGCTTCAATGCTCTGGCCACCACAAACTTCGCTCTCGATCTGGGCGGCGTGGTTGAGATCTATCCTTCGAAACATACGATCATTCGTTTCGATGCCGGCGACACCATCATTCGCCTTGGTGCACGCAATGTCGCGGCGCGAGACCCCTCCCCAGCTTTAACTGGATTTGGTGTGGTCGTGATTCCGGTGTCAGCTGAGACGAAGCACAACTTTCAGGGCAGCGTCGGTTTTGGCTTTCGTTTTTGACCGGCCTGATAAGGATCGGGACACTGCTCCGAGAGGAAACTATTTCGCCTCGTCAGCGTATTAACCCGCGAATGGCGCAACCGGCTCTTTCAGCGTGGGAAGCGCCGGCCGCTTCGGCGTGAGTGTTCTCAAGAATTCCAATCTGAAATCAATTAGGAGAGTAGTATGAGCAATTCACTCAAAGCTTTCGTCGCAGGTGCGCTGTTGGTAAGTCTCGGTTTGACGGCTACGTTCGGACAGGGCTCCCGCTTCGACGTATCGAATATGGATCCGAAGACGGCGGCCTGCGCCGATTTCTATCAGTACGCTAACGGCGGATGGTTGGCGGCGAATCCGATCCCAGCGGCTTATCCGGCCTGGGGCGTCGCGAACGTTTTGAACGAAAAGAATCGCGACGTGTTGCGCCAGATTCTTGAGGCCGCGGCCAGTAACGCGACCGCGCGTAAGGGCAGCAACGAGCAGAAGGTCGGCGATTACTACGCCAGCTGCATGGACGAGGCGAAGATCGAGGCCGATGGCCTCAAGCCGATTCAGGCAGAACTCGATTTAGTCAACCAGGTCACCGATCAGAAATCACTGCAAGCTGAAATCGCGCACCTGCACTCGTTCGGTTACAACGCTTTGTTTGGCTCCGGCTCGAACCGGGATTTCAAAAACGCCGCCGACGTAATCGTCGGAATTCAACAGGGCGGCCTCGGACTGCCGACTCGAGATTACTATTTTAAAGATGATCCCCGCTCAAAGATGATTCGCGACGAGTACGTTAAGCACGTCGCGAAAATGTTCGAGCTGACGGGCGACGATTCGGCGAAAGCGGCGAGCGAAGCCCAGGCAGTGATGAACCTCGAAACCAAACTTGCTGAAGCGTCCAAGGCGCCGGTGGATCTGCGCGAACCTGAGAAGCTTTATCACCGCATGCCCGTCACCGCGGTCAAAGATTTGGCGCCGACGTTTGATTGGGTAAGTTACGCTCAGAACGTGGCGCACTCAAAGGCTGACGTGAACGTAGCGACGCCGGACTTTTTCAAGGCGATGGAAACGCAGCTGACTACCAGGTCGATGGCCGACTGGCAGGCTTATCTCCGATGGAACATCATCAATCGCGCCGCCTCGGGTCTGTCCGCGAAATATGTCGACGAAGACTTTCACTTCAAGGGTACGATTCTTTCGGGCACCAAAGAGAACCTGCCGCGCTGGAAGCGCTGTGTGGCCGGGACTGATGGCGCACTTGGCGAAGCTTTGGGCGCCGTATATGTGCAGAAGGCTTTCCCGCCCGCGGCGAAAACGCGAGCGCTTACGATGGTCCAAAACCTGGAAGCAGCCCTCAAGAGCGACATCAACGTCCTGAGCTGGATGGGCGAAGCGACGCGCAAGCAGGCGATCGTCAAACTCGATGCGTTCTTGAACAAGATCGGTTACCCGGACAAGTGGCGCGATTATTCGCGTCTCAACATCGACCGCAGCTCCTACCAGACTAACCGCCTTCGCGTTGGGGCGTTCAATGAGCAACGCGACTGGGCCAAGGTGGGCAAGCCGGTCGATCGGATGGAGTGGGTGATGAGTCCGCCGACGGTGAATGCTTACTACAATCCACAAAACAACGAGATCGTTTTCCCGGCCGGCATTTTGCACCCGCCTTTCTTCGATCCAGATGCCGACGACGCGCTGAATTATGGCGGCATGGGTTCAATAATCGGTCATGAAATGACGCATGGTTTTGACGATCAAGGTTCGAAGTTTGACCCGACGGGCAACCTCGCCAACTGGTGGACCGACGCCGATCTGAAAGCATTTAAGGAACGGGCGCAATGCATCGTCAATCAGTTCAATGGCTTTGAAGTTGAAAAAGGCCTGAACCAGAATGGCAGCCTGGTGCAGGGTGAATCGATCGCCGATCTCGGCGGCCTGGTGATAGCTTATGCCGCGTTCCAAAAATCGCTGGCCGGCAAACCGCGACCGGCTGTCATCGATGGCTTTACGCCCGAGCAGAGGTTCTTTCTCGGTTACGCGCGCGGCTGGGCGACCAATATCCGGCCGGAATTCGCTCGCCTGATCGTCCTGCAGGATCCGCATCCACTAAACAAGTTTCGGGTGAACGGTCCGTTGTCCAACCTGCCGCAGTTTGCCGCCGCGTTCCAATGCAAGGAAGGCGACCCGATGGTCCGCCCGGCGAAGGACCGTTGCGTGATTTGGTAGCGCAACCGGGGCAGTAGCCCGACCGTGAGGGAGGGCGTGGTTACTAATGACCAAGTTCAGAATCAATTTGAGAAGCACGAACGCAATGTTCGCGCTTTCTCTTTTAGTCGCCGCCCTGTTGGCGACTTCGTGTGCACCGCCCGCTGGGAAACTTGATCTGGCGGCTTACGCGCAAGAGATCGAGCAGTATCGGATCGCGCGGCTCGCAGAGTTGAAGAGTGATAGCGGGTATCTCTCGCTGATTGGACTGTTCTGGCTGAAGGAAGGCGAGAACAAATTCGGCAGCGATCCGGCAAACGAAATCGTCCTGCCAAAAGAAAAGGTCAGCCGCTTTGCCGGTGTCTTCGTTCTCAAGAACGGCGTCGTAAAACTCGAAGCCCCGGCAAACTCGAATATCACTGCTTCCGACAAACCAGTCACTTCCCTCGAACTTAAATCGGACGCCGATGACAAACCTACCGTGTTGCGTCTCGGTTCGCTGAGTCTGCAAATCATCAAGCGCGGCGACAAGCTCGGGGTTCGCGTCAAAGACAAAGACAATCCCGTGCGCACAAACTTCGCGGGCATCGAATCTTATCCTGCCGACCAGAAGTGGCGACTGGAAGCGCGCTTCGAGCCGTACAATCCGCCGAAGAAGGTGCCCATCGTGAACATCCTCGGCATGGAGAGCGGAGAAGAGTCGCCGGGCGCCGTCGCGTTTGAAGTTGATCGTCAGGGCTACCGGCTGGATGCGATCAGAGAAAAGGGCGAGCCAAAGCTGTTCATGATCTTCGCCGACAACACCAGCGGCAAAGAGACCTATCCGGCCGGGCGATATTTGTACGTTGATCCACCCGACGCTGCCGGAAGAATGATCATCGACTTCAACAAGGCCTACAGCCCGCCTTGTGCTTTCACGAAATTCGCAACCTGCCCGCTGCCACCGCGCCAGAATCGTCTGCCATTCGCGATCGAAGCAGGTGAGAAGTACAGCCGGCATTTGTAGTGAGTCAGTCCGCCACGCTTAGCGATCAGCAAGAGAACCAGTTGCTGATTACCCTGAGATCGTCATGAACCTGACCTTCTTGAACAGTCCCGCAGGGACGAAATGTTTATAGAACCACGGTTCAGAGTTATTCCGTAGCTCCGTAGGAGCGAAATGTTTCCGGTCGATTGGTTGGAAGACTGGGTACATTATTCCGCTCCTACGGAGCTGGGACTCCTAATCAAACTCGCCCTAGCTATAAACATCACGCTCCTACGGAGCAAGCCGCGCACTCCCAGCCGGATTTGTAAAAAGTTGTAAATTCTTATTGCAGAGGGCACCCGAACCCTTGCTGATGAGCCGAGGCGCGATACATAATGCGCCAAATTCAACAACGAGGAGTGCCACTATGATTTCCTTAAAACGACTTTCCCTTTTCACTTTCGGGATTCTGTTTGCTGTCATCTGCGCAGCGCCGGATGCGCTGGCGCAGCAGCCGCCACTCGCAATCAAGCCGATCCGCCCCAGCCAGAAGGCCAGCGTGATGCAGACCATCGGCGTCACCGATATCACCATCACTTACAGCCGGCCGCCGGTGAAGGGACGCACAATTTTCGCTGACGCGCCGGCGTCGATGGCGGCGCGCGCCAAAGGCGAAGCGACTCTGGACAATCAGAACGAGCGTAAGGCCGGCGAACCTATCGTTCCCTACGATCACGTTTGGCGCGCCGGCGCGAATGAGGCGACGATGTTCGTCGTCACCGATGATGTCTTGATCAATGGGCAACCGCTCAAGGCCGGCACGTACAGCATGCACACCGTACCTGGTAAAGAAGAATGGACCATCATCTTCAACAACGATGCCGGGCAGTGGGGCAGCTTTACTTATGACGATAAGAAAGACGCGCTGCGCGTCAAGACGAAGCCGCAGACGGTAAGCGATAATCAGGAGTGGCTGATCTACAGCTTTGATCCGGTTACCGAGAATTCTGCCACGGTCAATCTTCGTTGGGAGAAAGTTCGCGTTCCATTCACGGTGGAAGTGAAAGACGTCAAAGCCGCCTGGCGCGCGCACGCCGATGCGTTGATCGCCGCCAATCCGACCAACGAAGTGCTGCCGCTACAGGTTGCGAACACTTACGCCCGCGAGAAGAATTGGGATGAGGCGCTGAAGTTCATTGACCAGTCCATCAAAGTCAAAGAGACATTTCCCAATCTCTCCGCCAAAGCCAATATCCTATGGGGCGCGGGCAAGAAGGAAGAAGCGTTGAAGGTCGCCGACGCCGCAATCGCGAAAGGCAAAGCCGACAAAGCTAACACTGCGGCCTTTGAGAAGCGCGTTGCCGACATGAAAGCCGGAAAGATGTAGGTTAGTAGTTGCGAACGAAGGAACCCTGCCCACGAGTCTTTAGTTAGCGCTACCACAACCTGGCGAGAGTGCTTCCTAACCGCAGAGGACGCTGAGGTACTCGCAAAGGTGCGCAGAGGGCAATTCTCTGCGTCCTCTGCGAAAGCCTTTGCGTCCTCTGCGGTAAAATGCTTTAGTCACACATTCTGAAAATCCAGTCACCATGAAAACCAAACGTCTTCGATACGCAGGTCTCGCTCTCTGCGTTCTATCTTTGCTTGCTCCGCAGTTTCTATTTGCGCAAAAACCGTCCGCGCCTTCGCCTAAGCCGTTCGAGCTGACCGTGGACAGCATCATGCGCGGGCCGCGCCTGGTTGGCTATCCGCCCACCGGCGTCTACTGGTCGCAGGACGGCCAGCGCGTTTATTTTCGTTGGAAGCAGGCCGATGAGCCGCGTCTGAAAGAGACGAGTCTGTACGTCGTCAATCACGACGGCACGGGGCTACGTCGCTTGTCCGATGATGAGGCCAAACAGGCACCGCCGGCCAATGGCGAATTGTCCAAAGATAAGACCATGACCGTTTTCAGCGACGAGGGCGACGTCTTCATTTACGATCATGTGAAGAATCAACGCCGGCAAATCACCCGCACGGTTGAGGCTGAGACAAACCCGCACTTCACTTTCGATCAGAAGCACATCTATTTCACGCGGCTGAGCAATCTCTACGAAATGGCGCTTGACGGCGGCTCGCTCGAGCAGCTCACGGATATTCGCACCGGCGGCGCCGCGCCCAGTGCCACACCGAAGGGCACGGACAGTCAGGAGTATCTGAAGAAGGAAGAACGCGCACTTTTGGATGCAGTGCGTGAGAAAGCCGAGCAACGCGAAGAGCAGGAAAAGAAACGCAAGGAACGCGAAAAGCGAAAGCCCTTCAACCTGCCCGCCGGGCAGAACGTCGTCGCCCTCAATCTCTCGCCCGACGGCAAGTACGTCATCGCGACCATCACGGAACCAGGCACGGGATCAAAAACCACCATCGTGCCGAACTTTGTTACGGAATCGGGTTACACCGAAGACATTCCCGGACGCACCAAAGTCGGCGACACCCCGAACCGCACGCGCCTCGTGATCATCGACGTCGAAACCGGCGAGACAAAGAATGTCGATCATGGCCAGCGATTGCCGGCGGCGCCTGCGACTCAGCGCACTGAAATGAATACGACCGAACCAGCACGAGTCAGTACCGGGAGCGGACCGGGGTCCCCGAGCGGGCAGCCCGCTTGGGGTGGTGGCAGCGATCGGGTCGACGCCCAGGCCAAAGCGCCGGTTGCGCCCAAAGATCGCGACGTACAACTTTCCCAACTTCAGTGGTCGGAAGATGGCAGAAACGCAGTGCTGATGGCGCGTTCGGCTGACAACAAAGATCGTTGGGTGCTGTTACTCGATCCGGCAACAGGCAAAACCAAAGTGCTCGCGACCGTGCACGACGACGCGTGGATAGATGGTCCCGGTGCGTCCACGCTCGGCTGGCTGCCGGATAACGCGCACGTCTATTTCGAATCAGAGCGCGATGGCTTTGCTCACCTGTATTCGGTTTCAATCAGTGGTGGCGAGCCCTCTCAATTGACTTCCGGTCCGTTCGAAGTTTCAGACGTCCGGCTCTCGGCTGACAAGACAAAGTTTTATTTCACTTCCAGCGAAGGTAGTCCATTCGAGCGACATCTCTATTCAATGGCGATTGACGGTGGACTGCGGACGCGAATTACCGGTTCAACCGGTAACCATCAGGTCGATGTCTCGCCCGATGAAACGATGCTGGCTGATGTAAATTCCGTCAGTAACAAACCACCGGAACTGTACCTTCAGCCGATCAAGTCAGATGAACGCACCGGTTTAATCGGACGCGATCAAATCACCACTTCGCCCATTCCTGAGTTCTTCACTTACAAATGGATCGATCCGCCGATTGCGAGTTTCAAAGCGCGTGACGGCGCAACTGTCTATGGCCGCATTTACCTGCCATCGAATTACAAAGGCGGCGGGCCCGCGGTATTGTTCGTTCACGGCGCCGGCTATTTGCAGAACGTGCA
>DATGVD010000049.1:0-2249 GCA_035300785.1 Pyrinomonadaceae bacterium
CCCAACATCCAGAATGCCGGCCAGATACCCTGGCCATAGGGGATCTTAATTCGCGCCTCAAACCGTCCGTAGGCTTGAGTGAACTTATTCTTAGTCAGTAGTCTGGCCGAAGTGTAGTTGCGAGTTATGCCGTCGGTCCCGGTGAAGGTTTCCTTGAGCGCTTTGATTACCAGCAAGCCGCCTTCGACGTGCGCGTTGACTGTGCGGTCGGTATAAGTCTCGAGTTCATTGTTACCCCAACCGTTTCCGCCAATATCAAAGGACCACTTGCTCGAATCAACCGCCGAGCCGCTGGGACCATCGAACTCGTCACTCCACACCAGGCTCCACACTGCCGGATTACCGGCGAACGCGGTTGGGCCCACCGGAAGGAATGAGCCCAGAATAGCCGTAAGTAAGCAGGTCAACACGGCGACGATAGTCGTCCTCGCGGTAAACAGCTTTCTTTTGGAGCGAAACCCTCGGACGTTCCTTATATTCATTTGAGAAACTCCTCTATTGGCCACTTTAGATCGCCAATATTCGCTGTGAATCAGCTACAATGCGAGCAATGAATGCGCAGCAATTATGTCACGATTTTGTATTTAATAATACCAAAAGAAAAACAATGGTAGCGGGGTATTTACGAGGTCAAATCTGCCAACTATGAAGGCTGTTGAATACGCCAAGCTAACGCTGATCGTAACCTGTACTTTGAGCCTGGCCTCACCTGTGCGAGCACAAGGCTCCGGACTCACGTCGAACCAACTGAATCTGATGCCAGTCCCCGCGTCGGCGCGAACTCAAACAGGCCGTCTGGCGATCACCGGAAGCTTCAACGTCGCAGTTAAGGACCATTCAGACGATCGTTTGCGCGCCGGCATCGCTCGCATGCTCACTCGACTTGCGGGACGAACCGTATTGACTTTGCCGGCTGACCTCACGGCCGATGAAGGCACTGCCACCCTCGTAGTCCAATGCGAACGGGCAGGCGACATCGTCCCCTCTCTCAGTGAAAATGAAAGTTATACTTTGGAAGTCACCGACAAGCAGGCACGGCTGGTGGCCCCGACGGTCGTGGGCGCATTACGCGGCCTGGAGACCTTCCTGCAACTGCTCCACGGCGATCGCGACGGATACTATCTGCCGGGTATCAAGATTCAAGATGAACCACGTTTCCCATGGCGAGGCCTGCTCATCGATGTCGGCCGCCACTACGAGCCGATGGAAGTCCTCAAACGTAATCTCGATGCGATGGCGGCAGTAAAGCTGAACGTCTTTCACTGGCATCTGACAGAGGATCAGGGTTTCCGCGTCGAGAGCAGAAAATTTCCCAGGCTCCAGGCACTGGGATCCGATGGTCTCTTCTACACGCAGGACCAGGTACGCGAGATTGTTTCCTATGCTCGTGACCGCGGCATTCGGGTAGTGCCCGAGTTTGATATTCCCGGTCACAGCACGAGTTGGCTCGTTGGTTATCCGGAAATCGGCAGCGCCCCCGGCCCTTACAAGATCGAACGGGGCGCGGGAATCTTTGAGCCGGCACTCGATCCGACGCGCGAACAGACCTACAAATTTCTCGACACGTTTCTGGGAGAAATGGCCGCGCTTTTTCCCGACGCCTACATGCATATCGGCGGCGACGAGAACCAAGGCAAGCAGTGGGACCGTAATTCGCAAATCCAGGCCTTCATGAAAGCAAAAGGCATCAAAGATAATCGCGCCTTGCAGGCTTACTTTAATCAGCGCGTCCTGAAAATCTTACAGAAGCACGGCAAGAAAATGATTGGCTGGGAAGAAATTCTGCACCCGGATCTGCCGAAGGACGCGGTCATCCACTCGTGGCGCGGACCGGATTCTCTGGCAGCGGCGGCGAAGCAAGGCTACAACGGAATTCTGTCCGCGGGCTACTACATCGATCTGATCTTTCCCGCGTCGCAACATTATTTGGCCGATCCAATCCCAAAGAATTCGACACTGTCCGCAGCAGAAGCGAAACATGTTCTGGGTGGCGAAGCTACCATGTGGGGCGAGTGGGTGAGCCCGGAGACGATTGATTCGCGCATCTGGCCGCGCACGGCCGCCATTGCCGAGCGGCTTTGGTCGCCGCGAAACGTGACCGACATCGACGACATGTATCGCCGCTTGTCGGTGATTAGTCGTCAACTTGAGGAGCTGGGCCTGACTCACGAAAAGAACTATGGGATGTTGCTGCGGCGTCTGGCGGGAGGCGAGGACACCGGACCACTGCGAGCGCTGGCATCGATAAT
>DATGVD010000050.1:0-11438 GCA_035300785.1 Pyrinomonadaceae bacterium
GGTTTCGCGAACTTCTCGGCTTTGACTGAGAGGTTGGCGCCGATTGTGCAGGCATAGTCGCGGGGCTCGTTCTGAAGAAGATACAACCGCAAAGAGCGCAAAGCGATCTCGCAAAGAACGCAAAGAATTACAGATTGTTGACTACGCGTTTGATTCCCTGTTTGAGCTGGACCACGTTGAAGTTGATGAGCAACGCGAGCTTGCAGTCTGACAGTTTGAGGTAGGTCAATACCTGGGCGAAATGAACGTCGGTGAGCGCTTCGACTGACTTGATCTCAATCATTAGCTTTCCTTCAACCAACAAATCGACCCGATAGCCGCATTCAAGTTTCACTTACTCATAGACAAGCGGGAGAGGCTTTTGCTTTTCAACAGCTAACCCCGCCCGGCGCAGCTCATAGAAGAGACACTCTTGATAGGCTGATTCCAGCAAGCCTGGCCCAAGCGCCGAATGAACTTTGATTGCGCAGCCGATGACAATACTCGATAGCTGGTTTTCAGTCATCTTTGCGTCCTTTGCGAAGACCTTTGCGTTCTTTGCGGTTAATTCTTGTTTTCGGAGCTAGAAAGCTGAACGTCAGTGAGAATTCGGTAGCCGAACGATCTTCACGATGGAGCCCGACTCAAGAAATCCAACGCCAGCCGCCACGTTCACCAGCGCCGTCGCTCGCGCGAACGCCACGAAATCCGAAGAGCCGCCCCACTTCAATGGCTCAGCCAGCAGAGTTCCCTGCTCGTCTGTTCGCAGGATCGCCGGCAAGTAACTCTCGCGTTCGCCTGAACCTTTGACGGCTCGCGCCAGCACGGCGGTTTCTTCAATCAATCCCGGCTGTTTCGCTCCCTGCATTTTACGCAGCGCCGCGCGCACGAACAGACTGAACGTGACTGCAACTGAAACCGGATTACCGGGAAGACCAAACACGAGTGTGTTGCCGAGTCGCGCGAAGACCGTCGGCTTGCCGGGCCGCAGCGCCACGCGCTCGAAAAAGATTTCCGCGCCGAGTTCCTTCAGCGCCGGTTTCATGAAATCGTAAACACCCATTGAAACGCCGCCGGAAGTGATGAGCACGTCAGAAGTTTCTACCGCTTGTTTGACTTGTCTCTTTAGTTCTTCGGTGTCGTCACCGGCCAGCGGCCAACGCTCGACAGTCGCGCCGGCCAGCGAAGCGTACGCGGCGATTGTGTAGTTGTTGGAATCGCGGATTTGATCCTTACCGGGCTTTCGATCGACATCAACTAGTTCGCTGCCAGTAGCCATTACCGCCACTCGCGGCCTGCGCCCAACTTTGACTTGCGCATAGCCGAACGACGCCAGCGTCGCAAACATCGCCGCGTTGATGTCTTCGCCTGCGCGCAAGACAGCTGCACCGGCTTTAATTTCGGCGGCTTGCTTCACAATCGATCTGCCGGCTTCGACGGGCTCGAGAATTTCGACGACCGCGCCGCTATCGACCTCGCGCGTCAGCTCAACCTGCTGAACGGCGTCAGCGCCGGCGGGGACGGGCGCGCCGGTCATGATCCGTACCGCCTCTCCCGGTTTCATTTCGTGATGCCAGCCGGCGCCGGCCGCGGATTCACCGGCGATGCGCAAACGCGCGGGAACGCGCGCGACATCTGCTGCGCGCACGGCGTACCCGTCCATTTGTGCGCGATCGAAGGGCGGCAAGTCGGAATCGGCAATGATGTCTTCAGCGAGGATGCGACCCATCACTTCGCCCAACGCCGCTGCTTCGAACCCGAGCCTGGGCGAGTGCTGAAGAACGATGTTGATTGCTTCTTTGACTGGAATCATTGCCGTGAGTCTAAAAGGAAAAGCGGTTGCTCTTCAAACCGTGAAAAGCAACCGCTTCGAACTGGCGGAGCCGACGGGACTCGAACCCGCGACCTCCGACGTGACAGGCCGGCGTTCTAACCAACTGAACTACGACTCCGCATTCAAACCCAAGATAGCAGATATCAGAGGTCATATGTCAGTCAAAACCCAACCTCTGATCTCTGACGTCTGACTTCGGACATCTGGTTTTGGTGGGCGCGGAGGGACTCGAACCCCCAACCTCTTCCTTGTAAGGGAAGCCGTCTACCATTGACATACGTGCCCGTTTCAAAAATCAGTGCACTGCCGCTGCGCGTCGAATGGTGATCGTAGGGAAAGCATCGATAGCTGTCAAGGAAAGGGGTCTAGCAGATCCGAATTCGACAGGTGTTTAGAGTACCAACTGTAGTTAATCACCAGGACAATGCCCGACTAAAGTCGGTACTCTAAACACCTGTCGCCCGAAGGACTTTGGTTTGCCGGAGATTTGCGATTATTATTTAGACAGCCCCAGCACTTATTCAGGTCGGAATCATGCGCGGACAACGAATCGCAGTCAGATTGTTGGGTTGTTTCGTCTTCGCGGGGCTGTGTTTCGCTTCCCTGGTCGCCGCCAGCCACGCCCGGCGCCAAGAACCGCAACAAACAAATCAGCAGCAACGACCGCGGACGGTCGGCTCGCAAGGCACAACCAACACTCGACCGCAAACAAACTCGTCCGCCGAAGAGGTCGGCGAAGGCGACGTGATCCGCGTTGAGACGCAGTTGGTCTCTGTGCCCACGGTTGTCACTGACCGGAACGGCCGCCCGGTCACCGGCCTGCACGCCGAGAACTTTGCGGTTTTTGAAGATGGCCGGCCGCAGCGGGTCACGAACTTCTCGACCACCGAGGCGCCGTTTGAGATCGCGCTGTTGCTCGACACTTCCGGATCGACCCGGGAAGAACTCGGCTTGATCCGCGAGGCCGCGAAAGCTTTCGTCGGCGCCTTGCGCCCCGGAGATCGGGTTGCGCTCGTCGCCTTCAACAATGCGCCGCAAAACGGCCCGGCCGTCGCGGCGGTCGAGGTCCTTTCCCCGCTGACGAGCGATCGTCGGTTGCTGAGTAACGCCATCGACAACATCGGCACCAGCAACGGCACGCCGTTCTACGATGCTCTGGGACGCATCGCCGAGCAAGTGTTTCGCGATCCGCCACGTGAAGAAGTGCGCGGCCGGCGGGCGATCGTGGCCTTGACCGACGGCGTCGATTCCAGCAGCAATTCCGGCTACGATGAGGCGCGCGCGAAACTCTTGCGCGCGGGCCTGGCTTGCTATTTCATACAGGTCAGCACCGAAGACTATGTCGAAGATCGTCTCTTGAAAGATTGCCAGGACGACGGCAGGTTAAGTCTTTCGGCAAAGCAACTCGAACGCTTCCGTCAGCTCTTCGTCCCGACGGCAACAAAGGAAGACTATCAGGATTTTTGCCGGCTCGGACAGTTCGAACGGATGGACATCAGCCGGCAACTTTACAATCTGGCGCGCGGCGAGATGAGTGCGATGGCGAAGGACTCAGGCGGGAAGAATTTCTCCGCCGCCGATCTGCAGGATGCGCGCGCCGCTTTCGCTGAGGTGGCCAATGAAATTGGCACCCAATACAGCCTCGGGTATTACCCCTCAAACAAATTGCACGACGGTCAGTTGCGAAAGATCCGCGTCGAGTTGCGCGGGGTGAGGGACGCGAACGCGCGCGCGCGTGAAGGATACTATGCGCCGAAGCAGTGAGCAGTGAGCAGTGAAAACGCTGCGCTTCACAGCAAGTTCAACAACTCTTCATTCGTGAATCCCGATTGCTTTACGATCGATTGAAGCGCCCCGCGTTTCAGATCACGGTTGTGAAAAGGAACGGTTATTCGAACACCCGTCTTTGCCGGATGCTTCAGAATGGAGTGGTTTCCGGTCACACGATGAATAACGAAGCCCGCCCGCTCAAGAGCGCGAATAACATACTTGGGTCCTATAGCTGGTAGGCTTCGTTTCACGACTCAACGTTACCAACTTAAGCGGGGCCGCGTCTGTATAGCGTACAACATATGTCAGCGGCAATAGGAATCATAAGGCTTAGGCATCCATGTAACCGCGAGCAAAAGAAATTCAGTTCAAAGGTCTTAGGAGTGTACAAGACAGGCTAGCTCACGAAGCGAGCGCAATTTCGACTGATTCGGTTATAGGAGTTTTGTCGGGCGGAATCGACAGGCCATCTTCTCGAAGGCTTTCAAGATAACCGCGCAAAGCATCTTCCGCCATTCGCCGAGCTTCTTCCAGCGTATCGCCCTCGGTCACAAGGCCAGGCAACGCCGGACACGTAACCACGTACCCGCCTTCTTCAGCTGGTTCGAAGAGCATCGTGAACGTGTAGGTTCCATTTGCTTCCATGCGCCTGATTATATAACTTAGCACGCTGAATCTCTAAGAGTAATCGCAGGTTCTGCAAACTTGGAATGAGTGACTCTCCTTTCAATCGAATCACCCTAATTGTCCTCGACGGCGCCGGCATCGGCGCAATGCCGGACGCGGCTGAATGGGGCGACGCGGGCTCAGACACGTTTGGTCACATCTGCGAGTCGCGTCATTTGAATCTGCCAAACCTGCAAAGTCTCGGTCTCGGCAACATTCGTCCGCTCGCCGGCGTCGCGGCGACTGAAAACCCGCGCGGCAGTTATGGCAAGTGCGCGCTGAAATCAAACGGCAAGGACACCACGACCGGTCACTGGGAAATGGCCGGAATTATTCTTGAGCGCGCTTTTCCAACTTATCCAAACGGATTTCCCAAAGCGATCATCGATCGCTTTATCAGCGAAGCACACGTGCCGGGAATCCTCGGTAACTTTGCGGCGAGCGGGACTGAGATCATCAAGGAACTCGGCGCAGAACACGTGAAGACCGGCAAGCCGATCGTTTACACCTCCGCCGATTCAGTTTTTCAGATTGCCGCGCACGAGCAGGTGATTCCGTTGGAAAGGCTCTACGACATCAGCGCAAAGGCGCGCGACATTCTCTGCGGCGAGCACGAAGTCGGCCGCGTCATCGCTCGTCCCTTCCTCGGCGAGCCCGGCTCGTTCTATCGCACTGAAAATCGACACGATTACGCGGTGCCGCCACCGCGCGCAAATCTTCTGCCGCTGTTGAGTGAGCACGGGCTCGAGGTGGTTTGCATCGGCAAGATTGCTTCGATCTACGATTCGGCGGGAGTGACGCAGGACCTGACTGCCAGGAACAACGAGCAATCGATCGACCAAACCATTCGCGCCCTGACCGACGACACTCGCGGCTTAATCTTTTCGAACCTGGTTGATTTCGATATGCTCTACGGCCATCGCCGCGACACCGAAGGGTATGCGCGCGCGCTTGAGCATTTCGATTCGCGCTGGCCTGAGATTGAAGCCGCCATGCGCGCCGACGATCTGCTGATGATTACCGCCGATCATGGCAACGATCCGACTTATCCAGGCACGGACCACACGCGCGAATACGCGCCGCTGATCGTGTTCGGCAAGGGCGCGAGACAAGGCGTCGACCTCGGCACGCGAGATTCACTTTCAGATATCGGCCAAACGATCGCCGAGAACTTTGCGCTGGGATTGAGTGCCGGCCAGAGTTTCCTTCGTGATGTTTCGCCAATTGAGGGAACGGAAAGCCTTTAGTAGTTTTTATGAGAAACAAAGACCGGACAACATAACTGAGGGCTAAGCCGGTCGGACTTGAGATGATGGACAAGTTCCAATCGAAGATTCTGTATCTGACGCTGCTCGTGGCGCTGCTTTCGTTCAGGGCCCAGACCGCCGGTGCGCAATCAACTCTGGTCACAATTCCTTCAACCGATGTCGTCTCACAGCGCAACGTCTATCTCGAGTTCGACTACATTAGCCATTACGCTTAATCTCATCCAGCGTCCTTAGGCAACTGGCGCATTCATCGGCAATCCCATCTGCGCTTCTTCCTGATTCTTTAGTACCCCAATGTATGGCAAGTTGCGATAACGCTCAGCGAAATCCAGGCCATAGCCAACGACGAACTTGTCGGGAATCTGAAATCCCAGATAGTCGATCGGAACGTCCTTCTCTCTCCGGTCGTGCTTGTCGAGCAAAGCTGCAAGTTTCACGCTCTCCGCACCGCGTGATTTCAGATTCGCGAGCAAGTAAGAAAGTGTCAGGCCGGTGTCGACGATGTCTTCGACCACGAGGATGTGCCGGCCTTCGATGGCCACGTCGAGATCCTTTAGGATGCGCACCTCGCCGGACGTGCGCATCTCTGCGCCATAGCTGGAAATCGCGATGAACTCGATGCCCAGCGGGATTTCGATCGCCCGCATCAGATCGCTGAGAAAGATGAACGCGCCTTTCAGCACGCCGATTAACAAAGGGTTGCGCCCGGCATAATCGCGCGAGATTTCCGCACCCAACTCCCTGATGCGAGCTTGAATCGCCTCTCCGGTGATTAACGGCTCAAGATTAGGATTACTGAATTCGGACATGATTCGTGCCGGTGATGTTGCCAAAGTTTTCTCTCCTTCGTTGGTAGACCGGCGTTTAGAGTTCAAACTTTAGTTTGCTTCTCAGCCTGAGGCAACCGCCCGACTAAAGTCGGAACTCTGAACGCATTTGCTGTTTGCGCCCCGCGCCGATGCTGCGAGATACTATTGAAGCTCTCCGCGCAGGTCAATTCGTTTCAGTCCGTTGACCTGTTATATTTGCCTTCCACGTTTGAATCGAGAAATGACGATGCGTAAATCTTCGAGAAAGATCGTTTCATCGCGCTGGCTTTTGCTCCTGTTGCTGCTGATTAGCGCGCCCCGGGCGCTGGCGCAAAAACCCGCGCCCCAGGTTGCTCCGGAAGCGCCAGCCCCGGCGCGCGAGGTTCACGCCCTCGTCACTCAGACCGTGGTCGACGCGTCGATCAAGGACGACCCGGCGGTCGAGCAGATGCTAACCGTTTACGGGCCGAAGGTGCGCGCGCTCGACGTGGTCATCGGAAAACTGAAGGGCGAGTTGCGCAAGGCCGGCTATGGAGCGGGCTCACTGGGCAATTTCGTGGCGGACGGCATGCGCGCGCAAGCGAGCGTTAAGCTCGCCAAACCCGTTGATTTGGCGATCATGAACGGCGGTGGTTTGCGACGCAATACGATCAGCGAAGGAGAGTTGCGCGCGCGCGACATTTTCGAATTGCTGCCGTTTGAAAACGCCCTGGTCACACTCGATCTGACCGGCGAACAAGTGCTCAAGATACTCGGCGTCGTCGTGTCCGGCCGCGAGGCGCAATCGGGAGCGCGCATAACGTACATCACTAAGGCGGACAAGAGCGCCGCGCTTGAAGCTGCCAAACTTGGTAATAAAGAGATCGATCCGAAAGCGACCTACACGATCGTAACGATTGATTACATAGTCAATGTTGGCGGCGATCGGTACGCCGTCCTGCGCGAGGGAAAGAACCTGCGGCCGCTCGGCACGACTGTGCGCGACGCCCTGATGGACTATGTGAGAGCCGAGACCGCCGCCGGTCGCGACATCAAACCAAATCTGGACGAGCGCTTTGTTCTGGACAAAGCCAACTCAGTGCTAACAGGGGAGGCGCCCCCGAAATGACTACCCGCAGAGACTTCTTAAGAACCGCAGCCGTCGCGGGCTTGTCACTTCCTTTGGCGCGCTCGTCGTCGCTGTTGAGTTGGCGCGATTCGGCGATGTCGATCGCCGCGCCACTTTTGGAACCACTCGCCGGCGAAACCTTAATCACGATTCTGCACACGAACGACACGCACTCGCAGATCGATCCGATTCTCGACAACGATAAGACGTACGCCGGCAAAGGCGGCGTAGCGCGCCGCGCGACTTTGGTCAAACGCGTACGCAAAGAAAATCCGAACACACTTTTGATCGACGGCGGCGACGTGTGCCAGGGCACGCCGTACTTCAACTTCTACAAAGGCGAGGTTGAATACAAAGCGATGTCGCTGATCGGCTATGACGCGGGCACGATCGGCAATCACGAATTCGACAACGGGGTCGAATCGCTGGCCAGGGCTTTGACCTTCGCTAACTTCGATATCGTCTCGACCAACTACGATGTGCGCGGCAGCGCGCTTGAGAGCAAGGTCAAGCCTCACGTCGTGAAAGAAGTTGGCGGCGTCCGCGTCGGTCTTTTCGGGATGGGAATTAGCCCCATTGGTCTGATTACACCGGATAATTTTAAGCCTTTGAAGTACCTCGATCCAGTGCGCACGGCGGGCGACGTGACGAAGCTCTTGCGCGAGCAGGAGAAATGCGAACTGGTGCTGGGCATGTCGCACCTTGGTTACTATCCCAACACCCAAAGAGACGAAATCGGCGACACGCAAGTCGCCGCGCAGGTTGACGGAATCGATTTCATCGCCAGCGGCCACACGCACACGTTCATGGAAAAGCCGGTGCTGCAAAAGACGCCGTCAGGCAAAGACACGATCATTTTCCAGGTGGGCCGTAGCGGCATCTATGTTGGTCGCGTCGATTTCACTCTGCGCGATGGGAAAGTGACGGCGTACGCAGGGCGATTACTGGATTTGCGCGACGAGTCGCTGGCGTGATCGTTTTGGAGTGCGGCGACTTGTCGCCGCTTTCCAGGTGGCGTTTAGCGAGCGGACTTGTCCGCCCAAGGCCGACGACTGGGGACAAGTCCCGCTACTAAACGTGAGTCAAAAAAGCGGTGACAAGTCACCGCACTCCAAACTCCAACCATGGCTGATGACGCAACCAGAGATCGAGTTCGCGCTTTAGTTCGCGACGTGCTCAGCAAAGCAGTCACGGCCGAGCCTGAACGGACAAGTTCCTCTGCCCCTCCGCCCGCTCCGCCTGCCGCGCCCTCACCCTCAGCCAACGTCACCCGCGACGAGTCCGCCAAACTCGTAATTACGGAAGATGACGTGCGCGGTCTTGAATGCGGCGCCGTCTTAAGGATTTCCGAGAGCGCGCGGCTGACGCCGCTCGCCGCCGACATCGTCAACGATCTCGGCATCGAGGTGGTGCGCCGCATTCCCCGCAGTGGCCTAAAACAGAAAAAAACGGTTGCTGTAGGATCCGACCATGGCGGCTATCCGATGAAGGAAGAACTCAAGAGCTTTCTCGAGGAGCTTGGCCATCGGGTTCACGATTTCGGGACAAACTCAGAAAGTGCGGTTGACTACCCCGACTTTGCGCACGCTGTAGCGCGCGCGGTTTCAGATGGCTCAGTCGACGTCGGCATCGTCATCGACGGCGCAGGCGTTGGCTCGGCGATGACGGCGAACAAGGTTCCCGGCGTGCGGGCCGCCGCCTGCTATTCCGTCGAAGTCGCGCGCAACTCGCGCGAGCACAACGACGCGAACGTGCTCACGCTCGGCAGCAAGACGATCACCAGCGACCAGATGCGCGAGATCGTCCGCGCCTGGCTCGGCACCGAAATCACTGAAGATCGTCACCGCAAGCGCGTCGCGAAGATCGATGCGGTCGAGCGGCAGTATCAGCGATAAATCAGTCCATCGTGCCAGGATAATCAACGAAATCACCCGAAGCATAAGAGTTTTGTTTGTGCGATTTCGTGTAATTTAGTGGATCGTTCCTGTTCAAGGGAAAGAAAGCACTAAACCGATTTCGGACCCAACGGATGGTACTGACTTCATATCGTACGTGCTAAAATAATCTCGCGTGGGAACTAACCTGACGCCTACCGACATGGCCTATTCAAACAACGGAGATTTCGAGCAACTGGTCGAGCAGATCACCGACGTAATTTACGCGCGTCTGAATGGTGAACTCAGCGATCAGGCGGCGATGTGCGGCTGCACTTCGGACTGTTTCAATCGCTGTCCCGAGCGCATGCATCGCGTCGTGGACGCGGGCGCGGCGCGCATCGGACTCGTGCTGGGACAGACAGCGTCGGCGCGCGACTGGGCCAGCTTGATCGATCACACGCTCCTGCGGCCCGACGCTACGGAACGCGACATTAAGACTCTCTGCGAAGAAGCGGTGCAATATCATTTCGCCTCCGTTTGCGTTAACCCAACCTGGGTGCGCGCGTCGGCTTGCCACCTGCAAGGCACGGGCGTGCCGGTGTGCACCGTGATCGGATTTCCGCTGGGCGCGACCCTCTCGGACGTAAAGGCTTACGAGGCGCGGCGCTCGATCATGGACGGCGCGCATGAAGTTGACATGGTCATCAACGTCGGCGCGTTGAAGAGCGGCGACGACTGCCTGGTCGAAAACGACATCCGCTCGGTCGTCTCTGTCGCTCACGAGTACGGCGTCACGTGCAAAGTGATTATTGAAACCGCGCTCTTGACCGACGACGAAAAAATTCGCGCGTGCGAGGCAGCAAAGAAAGCCGGCGCTGATTTCGTCAAGACTTCTACCGGATTCGCGAAAGGCGGCGCCACGGTTGCGGATATCGCTTTGATGCGCCGCGTAGTCGGTTCGGAACTCGGGGTCAAAGCTTCCGGCGGCGTTAAGAGCATGGCGGACGCGCGCGCCATGGTCGAAGCCGGCGCCACGCGCATTGGCGCCAGCGTCGGCGTGAAGATTGCACAGGAAGCCGCCGGCGTCCGAAGCAACGGACGGGCGACGCAGGGATACTAGGCAGGACTTCCGCGTTTTTGAAATTCCCGATTGAAAATTAGAAATTGAAAACTGAAAATTGTAAATTGACGCATCTGCGATCGCATCGCAATCAAAGATCGCTTAACCAGACTTTCCGGCAATTTGCATTTTGCAATTTGCATTTTGCAATTTTCAATATTGGGCTCGCCGTCTGTTTGATCGGCGGGCCCCTTTTACTGACGCCGGCGCAAACACCCTCAAGCCAGGACGTCGAGGTCATTCGCACCCAAACCGACTTGACCAATCTGCCCTTCAGCGTCTCTGACCGGAACAATCGCTACCTCACGACGCTGAAGGAAAGCGACATCCGCGTGCTGGAAGACAACGTGCCGCAGACGCTGTTCACGTTTCAGCGGGAAACCGATCAGCCGCTGGCGATCGCTTTTCTGATTGACGTGAGCGGCTCGGAAGAACGCACGCTGCCACAGGAAAAAGCGGCCGCCCGCGCCTTCATTGAGAGCGTGATCAAATCCAGCAAGGACCAGGCGGCGATCATTCCCTTCGAAGGTTATGCGCATCTGGAACAACCTCTGACGCGCGACGTAATCAGCATCTATCGCGCGCTCCAACTCGTGGACGTAGCCAACCCGTCGTATACGGGTTCGGCTCCGGCGCTTACCGGCATTGTCTCAAAGCCGGGCACCGTTGGCCCTCCGATGGAAGGATTTACTGCGATCTGGGATGCCATCACCCTCACTTGCCGGCAGGTGATGGCGCGCAGTGCCCGCCCCCGGCGGCGCGCGATCATTCTCTTGACTGACGGTTGGGACACCAGCAGCCGGGTGTCCAGGAACACCGCCGTTGAGCAGGCAATCGGATCAGAAACGATCATCTACGCGATCGGCATCGGCGATAGCCGCAAAGATGGCGTTGACCGAAGCGTACTTAACGACGCCGCCGATAGCACGGGCGGACGCGCGTTTTTTCCGAAGAAGGAATCCGACTTGAAGGCAGCGTTTGCAGAGATCGAGCTGGAACTCCGGTCG
>DATGVD010000051.1:0-3797 GCA_035300785.1 Pyrinomonadaceae bacterium
TACGCTCACGAGGACGACGTTGACTTACGAATCTTCGCCTGGCTTCAGCAAGACAATGCAACTGATCTTGATTGATGTGGCGGCCACCGAGCGCGCCAATCATGAAGCTCCCGGCAGCTTCTTCAAACACGCAGAAGAGACTCCGACAGTCACTCAGCCTGCGCCGCAGGCCAGGCGGACGCTGACTAACCGTGATCTTGCGGCGGTTCGACAGCGGCGTATCCAGAGCGAGCAGGCTTACGAGAAGCGGCGGTTGGAATTGGGTCTGCCTACAGTCGAAGAAACGCGCAATCGTCAGGAAGCAGAGGGAGCGGTTCTGCGCGCGCAGCTTCGGGAGGGATCCGTAGCCAAGGCGCGCGAGGAAACCTATTGGCGAGAGCGAGCCCGCCAGTTGCGTACGGAAATCGCGACGGTTGATACCCAGATCAATTATTTGCGTGGGCGAGTCAGCGAGGCCAATGAATCTTCGTTAGCCAATCGTAGTTGGGTAACCGGAGTCTATCCCTTGTGGCCGGACGATCGTCCATGGTCAGGAAATGGGCGACGGGGATCTTTGCCGAATCGGGGGCTTCCTGGATATCGGCCCGCGCGTCCCGTAATAGGCTTGGGACTCCCAAATCCTTATGGTTATCCGGGAGGCTATGGCTACCCAGGCACCTATGGCTACCCGGGAGGCTACGGATATCCGGGAGGCTATGGCTACCCGGGAGGCTATGGATATCCGGGAGGCTATGGATATCCTGGAGGCTATGGATATCCGGGAGGGTATGGATATCCCTCGGGACCGTTTGATAACAATGGCTTCTCATCCGATCCTGCGGAACTCAATAGTCGCCTTGATGACTTACTGGTAAGGCGCGCAGGTTTGGCGGCCCAGTGGCGAACGTTGGAAGACGAAGCGCGCGACGCGAGAGTACCGCAGGTTTGGCTCGAACCTTAGTTTCAGGTTTCAAGTTTCAGGTTTCAAGTTTCAGGTTTCAAGTCTTATTATCAAAGCTGCCCATCCTTCTGGTCGACGCGTAGCTGTGGGGACATGAACCTGTAACCTGAAACCTGAAACTATGAACGCCTGGGAAACCATCATCGGCCTCGAGATCCATGCGCAACTGAACACTGCGTCGAAAATCTTTTGCGGCTGCTCGACGCATTTTGGCGACGCGCCCAACTCGCACACGTGTCCCGTGTGTCTCGGTTTGCCGGGCGCGCTGCCGGTGCTGAATTGGCGCGCGGTCGAACTCGGCGCGCGCGCAGCGCTGGCGCTGGGACTGCACATCAACGAGCGATCGATCTTCTCGCGCAAGAATTATTTTTATCCCGACCTGCCCAAGGGCTATCAAATCTCGCAATACGATCAGCCGTTTTCGGCAAACGGCACGCTTGAGATCATGACCGCCGATCGCGACGAAGCCGGCCACGCGCACGACTGGCGGCCGATGACCGTGCAGATCACGCGCCTGCATCTCGAAGAAGACGCCGGCAAGAATGTTCACGAAGGATTGCCGGATGTCGATCGCTTTTCTTACATCGATCTGAATCGCTCGGGCACGCCGCTGGCAGAAATCGTGACTGAGCCTGACTTCCGTTCTTCCTGGGAGGCCTATGACTATGTCAACCACGTCCGCCGCGCGTTGCAATGGGTCGGCGCGTCCGAAGCCGACATGGAAAAGGGGAATCTGCGCTGCGAAGCCAACGTCTCGGTGCGTCGCAAAGGCGATCAGAGGTTTGGAACCAAGGTCGAGCTGAAGAACCTGAACTCAGTTCGTTTCATGCAGCGGGCGATCGAATTTGAAGTCGAGCGGCACATCAGGACTTTGGAGTCCGGCGGTCACCTGGTTCAGGAAACCCTGCTTTGGGACGAGCGCGCCGCTGAGACGCGGCCGATGCGTTCGAAGGAAGAAGCGCACGACTATCGCTATTTCCCAGAACCTGACTTGCCTCCGTTGCTTGTGACCCATGAATTCATTGAGCAAGTGCGGGCGTCGTTGCCTGAATTACCCGGCCCGCGCGCTAAGCGATTCAGCGAACAATACGGACTGTCATTCTCCGATGCTTCACAACTAACCGCCGAACGTTCGCTCGCTGACTATTTCGAAAGCGCGGTCGCAGCCAGCGGCGGCAATGCGCGCGCGACCGCCAACTGGATTCGTTCGGAACTGCTGCGCGAGCTGGAAAATGCCGCGATTACCGCGGACAAGTCTCCGGTGTCAGCCGCCGAGCTCGGCGCGCTGGTGCGCATGATTGACGAGGACAAGATCAGCGGCAAGCAAGCCAAGGAAGTGCTCGTCGAAATGTTCGCGACCGGCAAACCCGCGGCGGCGATTGTTGCAGCGCGCGGCATGGTTCAGGTCAGCGACACCGGCGAAATCGATCGCGTCATCGACGAAGTGATCGCGGCCAGCCCAAATCAACTCGAGCAATATCGCTCAGGCAAAGAAGCGCTGTTTGGCTTCTTTGTCGGTCAGGTGATGAAGGCTTCCAAGGGCAAAGCAAATCCGAAGATCGTGAACGAGCGGCTCCGCGAGAAGCTGAAGTGATTTGGAGTGCGCTGACTTGTCAGCGCTTTAGTAGGCGGCGACTTGTCGCCGCCATATGATTAAACAGGATTCTCCTGGAACCGCGCTGACAGGTCAGCGCTTCGAAAGCGCCGACAAGTCGGCGCCCTCCAAAGCGCCGTCGCCGCTGCGCTCTGCCGGCGCACTCCATAATCCGAATGAACCTCAACAACAAAACTGCAATCGTCACCGGGGGCACGAAAGGCATCGGGCGCGCGATCGCCGAAGCGCTGATCCGCGACGGTGCGTCGGTGTGCGTTACTGCCAGAACACAAGCGGAACTTGAGAAGACTGTCAGGCAACTCACGCAGGGATTCCTGAAAACGGGACAGCGGGTCCGTAGTAGGAAACACGAAGGTGTAGTCCTGGGCCTCACACCAACTAACGTACGCGTGCGCTGGGACGGTGAGTCGAAGGAAACCTATATTTATCCGGAAAGGCTCACAATTCATGGTCGGAGGCGTGTGATTGGTCTTGTTTGCGACGTTCGAAAATTTAGACAAGTTAAAACCCTAATCGATCACACGGTCAAAGAACTCGGCGGCCTCGACATCCTCGTCAACAACGCGGGTATTGGCACCTTTGAAACCGTGGAAGAAACTTCGCCGGAAGATTTTCGCGCCGTGCTGGAAACGAACCTGTTTGGCGTCTTTTACTGTTGCCACGAAGCCATTCCGCAGATGAAAAAGCGCGGCGGCGGCTATATCATCAACATCTCTTCGCTGGCCGGGGCGAATCCGCATCCACGGATGGCGGCTTACAACGCTTCAAAGTTTGGCCTCAACGGTTTCAGCGAAGCCTTAATGCAGGAAGTGCGTCACGACAACATCAAAGTCAGCTACATCATGCCCGGCTCAGTCAACACCGAATTCGGCGGCGACTCGCCAAACGACGAGAAGAGCTGGCAACTAACTCCAAAGGACATCGCGCGTGTCGTTGTCGATCTTCTGCATCACGACGACCGCGCGCTGCCGAGCCGGGTTGAGATTCGTCCGAGTAGACCGCCGAAGAGCTAAGCTTATGAAGATCCCTTTTTCGACAGCCATGATTGTATGTTTCCTCATGTGTTTAATGTTCGCCGCGACAGGAGTCGCCCAAACACCTCCATCAAGCCAGACATCGGAACTAGTTGAGTCGCAAGAGCTGACCGCCAAAGTACTCAAGCTCTACGGCGAGTGGAAGTATGATGAAGCGTTGCCGTTGGCCAAGCGGGCACTCGAACTGCGCGAGGCCGCGCTCGGCCGC
>DATGVD010000052.1:0-7423 GCA_035300785.1 Pyrinomonadaceae bacterium
AACAGCGCGCCCATCGAAGCGCACATGCCGACGCAAATCGTCGTCACATCGGGGCGGATAAACTGCATCGTGTCGTAAATTGCGAGGCCCGCGGTAACTGATCCGCCCGGCGAATTGATGTAGACGTTAATGTCCTTCTCAGGATCTTCAGCTTCGAGGAAAAGCAGTTGCGCCACGATCAAGTTGGCGATCTGATCGTCGATCGGCGTGCCGAGAAAGATGATGTTGTCTTTGAGAAGTCGCGAGTAGATATCAAACGCGCGCTCGCCACGCGACGTTTGCTCAACGACCATTGGAATCAGTGCCATAGATTGAAAAAAGAAGTCAGGGGTCAGAAGGCTTCATTCATCATTTTCCATTTGTCATCTGACATTTCAGGTTATCTTGAATCAACCAATGACAAATGAAAAATCTGAAATGAGAAATGGAAAATCTATTCCGGCTCCTGACTGCTTGTCCCTGACTCCGCGATTTCCTCCGTCCACTCTTGATCAGTTATCTTCGCATTCGCGACCAAAAACTCAAGCGCTTTGCGATTGCGCAACCTGCCAGCGATGCTACGTTCGCCTCCCTGCTTTGTCAAGATACCACGCACCTGTTCCGGTGACTGTCTTGAGGCCTCAGCGATCGCGTTGATCTCGTCGTCGATCTCCTGTTCTGAGACTTCGATCTTCTCTTCGTCGGCGATGCGTTCCAGCAAGAGCGAGCCGCGCAGATCGTAACTCGCCTGTTCCTTTAAAGAGTCGCGCGCTTTGTCCCAATTAAGTTCCTTGTTTCGCGGATCGATGCCCTGGCCGATCATGTCACGCACGACGGATTCGAGACGAACCTCAGTCTGGTGCTCGACTAAACGCTCCGGCAATTCAAGCTGGTGCGCTTCGACAATCTGGCGCACGAGGTCCGCGCGCACTTTGTTGTCCGCTTCGTTCTTCGTTTGTGATTCCAGATCGCTGCGAACCTTCGCGCGCAAATCCCCGAGCGACTCAATCTCTTCGCCCAGGCTCTGCGCCCATTCATCATCAAGTTCGGGCAATTCCTTGATGCGCACCGAGCTCACTTTGATCGTGTATTCGACCTGCTTGCCGGCGAGGCCTTTTGAGCTGAAATCCGCCGGATAATCCACGGTAAAGACCTTTTCATCGTCTGGTTTCGCCCCGGTCAAATTGTCAGTGATTTCAGAAACGACGCCCGGGCCGCCGAGCACAACGTCGACATCCTCAACCTTGATCGGTTCGGCGTCGGGCTGGTTCAGGAACTTGCCATGAAAGTTTGCGGTGACGGTATCACCGGGTTGGGCGCCCCGATCTTCGACCGGCTCAAGCGTGGCGGAGTTTTCGCGCAGCGATTCAATCACGCGATCGAGGTCTTCGTCCTTAACCGGCCGCGTGCGCCGCGCGACTTCGAGACCTTTGTAATCGCCAAGTTTGATATCGGGCAGAACTTCGACGTTGACGGAAAACGAAATCGGCTTCTCGCCTAGTTCGCTTAACCCTCCAGTATTTTCGAGATTAAGTTCCGGTTCGCCGAGCGGCGCGAGCTTGTGTTCCTCAACCGCTTTCTGCACCGCGTCGGGCAGCAGCTCGCGCAATAGTTCGGTGCGAATCTGATCTTTGAAGCGCGTGCGCACCACGCCGCGCGGCGCGTGGCCGGGACGAAAGCCGGGCACATTCGCGCCCTTCGCATACTTGTCGCTGATGCGATCATAAACCGCGCGTACGGCTTCCGGCTCGATCACAACGTCGATCTGCTTGCGGGTCGGCGAAATTTCTATCAGTTCAGTTTTCATCTTGAATAAAAGTTCAGAGTTCAACCTTTAGGTTGCGACTCGAATGCACAAGCTAAAGCTTGAACTCTGAACCGTATTTCCTGCCTACTGCCTTTCGGCTTACTGCCGCCTGGCTTATGGTGCGAAAGGGGGGACTCGAACCCCCACACCTTTCGGTACCAGATCCTAAGTCTGGCGCGTCTGCCAATTCCGCCACTTTCGCAACTCGAACTCGCGCGCGGCGAAGGTGAGGATAACATACGAAACAATTGAGCGCAGCCGCGAGCTCGTTGGGCAGTGGGTCAGTTTCAACATTCTGAAAAGGGAAGGGCCATCTGTTAACTGGGAGCGCGGGCGCCCTCGCCCGCCGAAGCGTGCAGAGCGCGCTCAATTTCTCAGAACGTATTCGACGGCTTCGGAAAATCGTGTTCGCGCTGCGCGCTCAATGCGGGCGAGGGCGTCCGCGCTCCCAGCGATAGATCGAGCCCTTAAGCTCAAATTGACCTGCTACTGTCTGTTGACCGAAATGGATGTTCAGCCGGCTGGCCGCGGATAGAGCCGTTTGACGATTAGATAAAGGGGATAACTCGCGCCCAGGATTAGCAGCGCCCACAGGCTGTGTTTCTTGTCACTGATTACCGCGCCCGCCAGAAACGTCACCGAACCGAGCAGCACAATCAAAGTCGTCCAGGGATACCCCCAGACGCGATAAGGTCGCGGCAGATCCGGTTCGCGCCGGCGCAACACAATGACGGAGATATAGGCCATCGCATAGTTCGCGACAAAGAAAAACGCCAGCGCAGCCAGCACCGCGTTGAAGGTTCCGCTGACAATGAAAAGGACGGCGGCGATGGTGCTCAAGAGGAGGGTCACGGTCGGCGTGCCGCCTCGATTAACTCTCGTGGCTTTATGATGAAACAGTTCGTCGCAACTCATCGCGTAAAGAATTCTGGGTGCGGTCAACGTGTAGGCATTGATCGTGCTCAGCAGCGAAAGAATCGCCAGCACCCGGATGGTCTTGTCTCCGTAAGCACCAAAGATTTTGTTGGCGACGGCGCCCGCCGCGAAGTTTTCGCCGGCGAGTTGGGACATGGGCAGCACGTAAACATAAGCCAGGTTCACAACGATATAGATCGCGATCACGAGGAGCACGCCGCCAAACATCGAGCGGACCACATCGCGTTTGGGATTGCGAACCTCTTCGCCAAAATAGATCACCCCGTACCAACCATCGTAGGTGTACAGCACGCCCTGCAACGCAATGATTAGCGCGGTGAATAAAGCGAAACTGTGAGGTACTTGCAAAGGTGTTCCCGGTTCGGACTTTCCGGCAAAGGTGAACGCGGCGATCGCAATCACCGCGAAAATAATAGTCTTTAGCAAACTGGTCAGGTTTTGAGTGAAACTTCCCCAGCGAATCCCGCGCCATTGCAGCGTGGCGAACAGGAGCACGATTGCCAGCGCTACGGGCTTGTCTCGGCCGGCCAGTTGCGGAACCAACACCGCGGTGTATTCGCCGACCACCATCGCGATCACCGCCAGCGTGCCGCAGGTCGACAGCCAATCGCTCCAGCCCACGACAAAGCCCGGATAATTTCCCATTGCGCGATGAATGAAGACGTACCAGCCGCCGGAGCGGGGAATCATCGCGCCGAGTTCAGCGACCGAGATCGTACCGAGCAAAGCATAGACGCCACCGAGGATCCAGATTCCGATGAAGAGTGTCGGAGTAGGAAGTTGTTTGGCGACTTCGCCCGGCGTGCGCAGAATACCCATGCCGATCGTGCCGCCGATTGTTACCGCGAGACCGAAGCCGATGCCGAGCACGCGCAGGAGCGTTCCTTGCGAGTGATGGCCGTGACCGGACTCAGCGATGTCTTTCATTCTCGATTCGGGGCAGTAGCCCGACCGTAAGGGAGGGCGTCTAAATCGAAGCTCACAAAACAACGTCCTCCCTTACGGTCGGGCTACCGCCCCGGCCTACAAAGTTCTCGTTACTTTCGATAACGAACGCGGCGCGTCCGGATCGAGACCCTTCGCTTCCGCCAGCAACGCCGCGAAGAGTTGGGCCGGAATGATGTAGGGAATCGGCGCGAGAAACTCGTCAATCTCGCGCGGCATGATAATCGAGCGCGAGCATTTCGCGGCCGCGTCCAGGTCTCCGGTAATCGCGAGCGTGTCGGCGCGCAGTTCGTTTAGCCGGCCAATCAAGTCCTTTGTGCCTTTGAGCATCACGCCGGGCGGCGCAAACAGAATCACCGGAAAGTGTCGTTCGATCATCGCCACGGGGCCGTGCAGGAAATCCGCCGACGAAAACCGCTCAGCCACCACGTAGCAAGTCTCCATCAATTTCAACGCGAACTCGTACGCGTTCGCGTAAGCCAGGCCCCGTCCGACGACGACACAGTTCTCCATGAAGACATAGCGCTGGACGAGTTCGACGATGGCCGGCTTTTGTTCCAGGGCGCGCTCGGCCAGATCAGGAATCGTTTGGTAGTCAATCGCCCGGCCATCCTTCGCGAGCGCGGACGAGAGCAGATAGAAGAGGAGCATCTGGCCGGTGAAGGTTTTCGTCGCCGCCACCGATCGTTCACGGCCGCCGTGCATCAGCAGCGTTTCGTCGACCAGCTTAACCATCGACGACGCCGGCTCGTTGGTAATGCCGATGGTGAACGCGCCGCCCGCGCGCGCATTCTCCAGAACGCGGTTGATGTCTTCGCCCTCACCCGATTGCGAAACACCGATCACCAGCCCGTGCTTCAGGTTCAGCCGCGCTTGATAGAGCGTGTGAACTGACGGCGCGGAAAGCGACACCGGAATTCCAGTCGCAATCTCCAGCAAGTAACGGCCGAACAAGGCCGCGTTATCCGAGCTGCCGCGCGCGACCAGCACGATTAGATCGATGTCGCGTTGTTTGAGCGAGTGGCCGAGGCGCTCAACCTTGCCGCGCTCTTCGTCGATCGTTTTTCGAAGCGCGGCCGGCTGCTCGGCGATTTCCTGAAGCATCAGGGACATGACGATCTCATCCGATAGCTATTGTATTCGCCATCAATATCGAGTAAATAGACCGAGCGTTCTTCGCAAAACTCTTCAGGGAAAATTATGATCATCATAAGCGCCGTCTAATCAATGAAAACAACTCTAACACGAACTTTCATTCTGCGAACCGCAATTCTGGGCGCGTTCGCGTTTGCTTGCGTCGGCGCCAATGCCCAGACCCCGAACCCCCAAATCATTCCCGCGCCAAAACAACTTACTGCCAATGAAGGAAAATTCGATATCGGTTTGGATACACGCATGGCTCTTGCCGATGGGCAGTCCGCTGAGGATCGTTTTGCGGCGCAGGATTTCATCGACGATGTGAAGCAGACGGCCGGAGTGATCGTGAGACTCGGCGGCCGCGCGCGCCGCGAGATACTGATCGGCCGCATCGATTTGCCAGGGATTCAGCAAGCCCTGAAGCGAGCCGCCGTAGACTCGAGCCAGCAGTTGAGTGACGAAGGATATATTTTGTCGGCCGGCTTGCATGAAGTTGTCGTTGCGGGAAAAACGGCGACCGGAACGTTCTATGGTTTGCAAACCCTGAAGCAGCTCGTTCGCGGCGAAGCTGCAAACGCGTTTATTCCCGGCGTGAAGATCGTTGATTGGCCGACGATGCGCTGGCGTGCCGTCTCTGACGACATCAGCCGCGGCCCGGTGCCGACTGTCGATTACATCAAACGCCAGCTTCGCACCGAAGCGTTTTTCAAACTCAACATGCACTCCTTTTATATGGAGCACACGTTCGCGAGCGGGTCGCATCCTTTGATTGGCCCGGCCGGTGGGTCGCTTACGCCCGATGAAATTCGCGAGCTGGTCGCGTACGCGCGCCGCTATCACGTCGAGTTGGTTCCCGAACAGCAGACGTTCGGTCATCTCCATAAGGCTTTGCGTTTAGAGAAGTACGCTGAGTTAGCTGAAACTCCTTACGGCGATGTTCTCTCGCCCCAACAACCGGGGAGTTACAAGCTAATCGCGGATTTGTATAAGGAGCTGAACGAACTTTTTCCGGGGCAGTTCTTTCATATCGGCGAGGACGAAACGTTTGAGCTCGGCGAGGGCCAGAGCAAGGAAGAAGCGAAGGCGAAAGGCGTCGGCGCAGTTTATTTCGAACATCTCAACCGCGTTCGCGATGTGCTGAAGCCTTACAACCGGCGTTTGATGTTCTGGGGCGACATTGCTCTGCATCATCCCGATCTGATCGGTAACGTGCCGAAAGACATGATCGTGATGAACTGGCAATACGGCGCCGCCGATGACTACGGAAAATACATCAAACCGTTCAAAGACGCCGGGCTGGATCAGTTTGTCTGTCCAGGCACGCACAACTGGAACCAGATCTTTCCGAACATCGAAGGGGCATCGAAGAACATCGCGAACTTTGTGCGTGACGGACAGCAGGCGGGCGCGCTCGGGATGATGAATACGACGTGGGATGACGATGGCGAGTCACTGTTCGAATCAACGTGGTATCCAATCACCCTCGGCGCGGCGGCGTCATGGCAGGAGGGGACTCTTGATTTCGATAAGTTCGATCGCGATTTCGACTGGGCTTTCTTTCGCGCGGATGGCGATCAATTTGTGAAAGTAACGCACGCGCTCGGCGGGATTCCGACGCTGCTGAACGCGGGCACGACCGATGAACTTTTCTGGCGCGATCCGTTTACGACGCAGTTCCAAAACCAGGCGCGCAATATGTCTGAGCGGACCAGCAGCACGCGTTTACTGGCTGAGCGCTCTCTGGAGATCTTAATCCAAAACGATAAGCTCGCGCGGCGTAATCGGGCGACGCTCTCCGCGATGCGCCTCGCTGCACAGCGCTACGATCATCTCGGCCGGCGCATGGAAGTGATGAAAAAGTTCAGCGACCAGTATTGGGACGCGTATCTGAATCTGGGCGACCGGACGAAAGTGAGAAAGCTGCGCTATTACACCGGCGCAATTTACAACAACCTGCGCGAGATGGCCGAAGAGCTTTCGATCTTGAAAGAAGCTTATCGCGAGCAATGGCTGGCTGAAAATCGGCCGTATTGGCTGGACAGCGTTTCGGCTCGCTACGATCAAATGATTTCGGTTTGGCTGACGAAGAGTCGCGCGATGGATGACGCCTTGCGAAAGTATGAACTGACTTCGACGCTGCCGAATCCGGAAGAGTTTGGATTGGGAACGCGACCTCCGGCCGCGCGCGACCGCTAGGAGTTATCCGCAGATTACGCAGATTACGCAGAAGGGAAAGAGCGAAAATGATCATGAAGGCTCTCACCGAAAATGATCCGAGAACTTTTGCAATCATTGGTGCGGCGATGGAAGTTCACAAACAACTTGGTTGCGGCTTTCTTGAGGCGGTTTATCAAGAGGCCTTAGCCATCGAATTCTCCAAGCGAGACATTCCATTCCGCCGAGAAGTGAGACTGCCAATTCATTACAAAGGGCAACTGCTGTCGACCGCTTATTGTGTGGACTTCATCTGCTTCGATTCTGTTATTGTTGAACTAAAAGCTGTAGCACAAATGACCGGAACGGAAGAATCGCAGGTCATTAACTATCTCAAGGCCACCGGATACGAGGTTGGCCTGCTGCTGAACTTCGGCGCGCGCAGTCTACAACATCGTCGTCTTG
>DATGVD010000053.1:0-5758 GCA_035300785.1 Pyrinomonadaceae bacterium
TCGCGCGCGGAGCAGGTGGGCCACAGTGGTCACCCGACGGCAAAATGATCGCATTCGTAAACAGCGCTAACCCGGAGGATTTGGCGAAGCAAGCCGCCGCGCAAAAGCCGCCGGCCGCGCCGTCGCCGAGTCCAACTGAAGCAAAGAAAGAAGAGCCACACGAGAGCGACATCCGGGTGATCACGCGCGCTGTCTATCGCGCCAACGGCGCCGGCTATCTGGATACGAAGCACCCGCAACACGTCTGGGTCATCAATGCACCGCGCAGCGGTGACGATAAGGTGACGCCGAAGCAACTTACCAGCGGGCGCTATGATGATGCCAACGTCACCTGGGCCAAAGACAGCTCACAGATTTATTTCGATTCCGATCATTCAGACGAGTCCTACTACGAACTGCCAAAGACCGATGTCTATTCCGTCCCGGTCAGCGGAAGCGCGCCGGTCAAACTCACTTCATTTGATATGGGCACCGTCGCTTTTTCCATGAGCCCGAACGGAAAACAGATTGCCTTCTATGCTTCAGTGAATAAGCCAGTGCAGTCGTATACTGAGCCTGATCTGTGGGTCATGGACATTGCGCCGAATGCGCAACCGCGAAATCTCACCCGCGATTTTGATTACGATCTCGGCTCGGGGGTCGGTGGCGATAATACCGCGCCGCGTGGCGGTGGCGGCGCCCCACCGGTGTGGACCAGCGACGGCAAGAGCATTATTGCGTTGTACGGCAAAGAAGGCAGAGCAAACCTCGGTGCCTTTGACGCGACCACCGGCAAAGAAACAGACGTGACCAGCGGCAAACAAGCCGTGGTTAGTTACCGCGCCACGCCTGACGCCTCAAAATTCGCTTTGATTATTTCCACGCCGACGCGCATCGGCGATGTCTTCTGGCTCGAAGGCGTGGGCGGGCAACCAAAGCAGCTCACCCATCTCAATGATGAATTGTTCTCAAAGCTCAATCTGTCGGAGCCGGAAGATATCTGGTACCAGAGTTTCGACGGCAAACGCATCCACGCCTGGATCCAGAAACCGCCGGACTTTGATCCGAGCAGGAAATATCCGCTCATCCTGAACATTCACGGCGGCCCGCACACTGCGTACGGGTTTGTTTTCGATCACGAATTTCAGTGGATGGCGGCAAAGGGTTACGTCGTGCTGTATCCGAATCCGCGCGGCAGCACGACCTATGGCCAGGAGTTTGGCAACATCATTCAGTACCACTATCCCGGCGATGACTACAAAGACTTGATGGCTGGCGTGGATGAAGTCATCAAGCGCGGCTACATCGATGAAAAGAAGCTGGGCGTGACGGGCGGCAGCGGCGGCGGGCTGCTGACCAACTGGACCGTTGGGCACACGACGCGTTTCGCTGCCGCGGTTTCGCAGCGCGACATCGCCAGTTGGGCTGATTGGTGGTACTCGGCGGACTTCACACTGTTTCAGCCGAGTTGGTTCAAAGCGCCGCCGTTCGATGACCCGGAAGATTACAAAGCGCGTTCGCCGATCACCTATATCAAGAATGTCACGACGCCTTTGATGTTGATTCTGGGCGAAGCCGATTACCGCACGCCCACGGGCGCGGGCGGCGAAGAAATGTTTCGCGCGCTCAAGTATCGAAAGATACCTACCGTGATGGTGCGCTTTCCGAACGAGACGCACGAGCTTTCGCGCTCCGGCCAACCCTGGCACCGCATCGAGCGGCTGGAACATATAGTCGGCTGGTTCGATCATTGGTTGATGGGAATGCCGAAGCCGGAGTATGAAGTCGCGCAGTAAATTATGCTAAGGTAATACTTACAAAGAGGGCGCGAAAGATATGGAAATAACAATCTCTGTCCCCAAAGAAGTCGAAAGCGTTTTGGCTCAGAAAGCGGCCGCTCAAGGCAAGGACATCAAGACTTTTGTAGAAGGAATGATTACGACTCAGGCCATGAGTCCAACTCTTGACGAGATTCTGGCACCGGTGCGGAATGACTTTGCTGCCAGCGGCATGACCGAAGACGAGTTGGACGAGCTGATTGAGAGTGAACGACAAGAAATGTGGGAAGAAAAACATGGCCAGAGGTCGTAGAGTGTGCCGGATGAGACCATCAGAGCTGTCTTCGATTGCAGCCTCTTCGTCCAGGCTTTTCTCAATCCAACCGGTGCTGCCGGTCGGTGTTTCGAGTTGGTGCGAAGCGGCCGAGCGCAACTGTTCGTTTCCCCACCAACGCTGACGGAAGTGAAGGAAGTCTTATCGCGTCCTCGCATTCTCAATCTTCTCCCGCACGCAACGCCAGAACAAACAGCGACTTTCCTTGAAGATGTCGTCGCCAACGCGACCAGCTTGCGCGTGGTACCGCACAAGTTTCGCTTTGAGCGAGATCCAAAGGACGCGCCTTATTTGAATCTCGCCATAGCCGCCAGAGCGGATTATCTCGTGACCCGCGACAGAGACTTATTAGATTTAATGACTGGACACGCCGCTGAATGCAAAGAGTTCAGGCAGCGATTCCGAATACTGAAGATCATCGAGCCCGTGGAATTCCTTCGGGCGGTGGAGGGCGCTACTTAACGTTTGGGTGAGCCGTAAAGATAATGGTCATGCTGCTCCGCGCCGTCCCGCGGTAGCTCAGCCCATTCTTCGAGGGAGATTTGGGAACTCAACTCCTCGAAGATCTCGCTGATTGGCCGGCGCGTCGATTCAGGCGGAGCGAGTTGCTCTTTGTCCAAAAGGGCGTCGACCAAGGCTAGCACCTGCTGCTGCTTTCCGTCAGGAAGCGCTTGAAGCTTTTTCAGAATTGCTTGTTCCAGATTTGCCGACATCCTATTGCCACCTCGAAGGCCTAAGTCTGCCGTTAGATTACATCCAGCAGATCAGCATAGAGAGGAATGTCAGAGAGCAACTAGAAGGAAAGTATGGGCAGCGACCAGCTGCCATTCAGGTCGACAAACTACTCACCGAGTTGCCCGCCAAAGTTCCGAACTTAGCAGAACGGACTTTTCTCAACGAAACGCTTATTTGCTACCGATGTAAAGCATTTCGGGCAGCTATCGTGATGGCGTGGAACCTAGCCTATGATCACCTCTGCCACCACGTGCTCAACAAACACTTGACGGCTTTCAATGCTCAGTGGCCGCTCTCGTATCCGAAGAAGTATGCGAATGCTCGCATTAAAGCCGTCCGCACGCGCGACGATTTCGGAGAGCTTCAAGAGTCAGAGATGATTCAGATCTGTCGCTCAGCAAACATTATCTCCAACGACGTTTACAAGATTCTTAATGAGAAGCTGGGAAAGCGAAATACATATGCCCATCCCTCCACCGTAACCGTGGTACCACACACGGCCGAAGAGGTCATTCTGGACCTTGTCAATAACGTTGTCTTAAAACTCGCATGATAGCATTGACGGCGACCCCGGGCGCTCCGACTAACGGAGCCCTTGCTCACGCCCGGGCTACTGCACCGTTCCGCCACATCGAGTGATACAATTCAGCGCCCATTGGAGCTGAAATGATTCGTCGCCGTCGTTTTCTGTTGTCAATCCTCGTTGTCCTGCTCGCTGGACTCTTCACTAATTCAGCGCGCGCTCAGGAACTCAAGTTCGGCTTCACGCCTGTCCTGAGCGCGCCGGAGATGCGCGCCGAGTTTGAGCCGCTCATGAATTATCTTTCCGAATCACTCGGACAGAAAGTGACGCTTTACATCGCGAAGGACTACGGCGATTTGCGGACGCAGATGGAAAACGGATCCGTCGACATCGGAAGTTTTTCACCGTTCGCTTACGTGGACGCGGCGCGCGGGGGAAAGATTCGGATCATCGCCCAGTCGATCATCGAAGGCTCGGCCACCTATCGCGGCCTCATCGTCGCGCGCAAAGACAGCGGGTTGAAAACGATCGCCGATCTGAAGGGTAAGCGGTTTGCTTTTGTCGATCCAAAGTCGGCTTCAGGGTATGTCTATCCGCGCGCGATGCTGATCGAAAAGGGAATCAATCCGGAAACCTTCTTCAAAGAAACGATCTTTGCGGGCAGCCATGACAAAGTGATCGCCGCCGTGCTGGACGGTCGAGTGGATGCCGGCGCGATTTACGATGGCGCGATCGGAGTCGCGCAGCGCTCAAATGTGTCGACCGAGAATCTGATCACCCTTGCCGGCAGCGATCCGATCCCGCACGATGCGATCGCAGTGCGGATCGGACTGGATGAGGCGCTGGCGAAAAAGATTCAGTTAGCGCTAATCAATCTGGATAAATCCGAAGCCGGCGGCCGCGTGATTGCCAACAGCAAGAAGAAACTCACCGGCCACGTGATCGCCGAAGACAAGCTGTTCGATGTGGTGCGTCGGACTGCGAAAATCGCCGGGATGCCACAGGCGCCGTCGCCGACTAATGATGGGTTTTCAGCGACGGTGACACCGGGCGAGGCGAAGTTAATCCTGCCAGCGCCAAACCGCAAACGCTTTGAGTGGCATCTGGAAACCACGAGGCCCAACGAGCAGGAATATCGTATGCACGTCGTGGTCGAGAACGAAGGCCAGCAGTACACGTTCGGGTTTTATGTTTGGAAAAGCAGTCGTTCGGAGCCGGGTTCGGGGGATCTCTCCGATCTACTCAAAGCCGGGCAGAAAAGCATCTTTGTGCGGACGCCGTCAAGCATGCACATGATCGCCAGAACGCCCGTGATCACCGTGACGCAGAAGGACGAGAGCATCGTCGTTACGATTCGGCGCAAGGAAGAAATCGCCCGACTCTTCTCCCGGCATCCCACCGAGGTAGTCTTCGAAATAAAGTTGCCGGGTGATCCTCTGATCTCAAAAACCGTTGCGGTCACTTATAAGAACTGAAGGATCAGGGCGTGAAAAGAACCAACTCAGTCATTTACGGCCTCTTCGGCATCGGCGGAATCTTGTATGGAGCGGTGGCGCTGCTGTTCCCTGTCCGGCTAGTGTCCGACGCCGCCCAATCGTTTCCCCTGACGCACATCCTGAGAGAGCAGGGCGCTGCGGCAATCTTCGTCGGGCTCATGTCTTTTTGGTGCATCTTCAACTACGAGCGCAGAAGAAGTGTGCATTACTTCCTGATGGTCTTCGCTTTCCTGCTCGCCGTCATTCACTGGCATGATCACTTTGCGGGGCATGTGCGATGGATGAGCGCGATCTACAACACGGTCCCGTTTGTTGTGCTGCTGATTATGGCTGTCTTCAGCCGGTCGCGGGAAAGTGCCTGACAGAGACTGACCCCACAACCGACAAACATTTGCGCGTGGACGTCAAAGCTTTCCTCGACAAATTCAGTGGATGGGCAAGTCTGCGGCCAGACATCGAAGGCGTTGCGCTGGTTGGCTCGTACGCGCGTGATGTTGCCGATGAAGAATCAGATGTGGATTTGATTATTCTCACGAAGCGGTCGGAACGTTACCTCTTCGACCCGGCATGGGCGGCCGCCTTTGGCGAAGTTACCGAGCGCAAAGTGGAAGACTGGGGACGGGTCAAGTCTCTGCAGGTCTTCTACAAAGACGGTTTGGAAGTTGAATACGGCTTCGCGCTTCCTGACTGGGCCGACATTCCGGTCGATACCGGAACGCATCGTGTGGTCAGGGGCGGAATGAAGATCCTCTTCGATCCGCGTGGCCTTCTCACTCGATTGCAACAAGAAGACTAAGGTTGCGCGAGAAACTCGCGGATCACGTCGTTTACTCTCCAGGCCGCAATTGGCCAAAAATCATCTTGCCTAATGGGTTTTCCGATTGGTATAAATATAGAGGCGCCTTAGGTCCAA
>DATGVD010000054.1:0-4953 GCA_035300785.1 Pyrinomonadaceae bacterium
CCCACCCGCGTCAACCCGGTCGTGGCCGCAGTTGAAATCGCGTCCGTAGTCCGATGCCCGGCAACCGCGGCGGATGTGGGCTGGAGCCCGCCGTCGAGGATGCGAGTCTGATCGCCATCCTCGACCGCCTGGGTTGCGCGCACCTCGCCTGGTGCTGCCTGCGTTACCGGCACGTTCGCGGGACCCTCGCCGGCAGACTGAATCAGCGTTTCGGATTCCAGGTTACTCGGCGGAGAGACCGCAATTCGGGTTGCCTCTAACTCTCCGGCACCCGCGGCCGCAGTTGCCGCAATTGGTGCTTGCGAGAATTGCATCGTGGGTGTGTTATCGGTGTTCTGACGAGGGGGCGAAATCTCAGGCGAGATGTTTCCGGCCTCGGCAAGTTTCGCAATGCCGAAATCGAGTACTTTAACGCGGTAACCGCCGAGGCCGTTTGGTTCCAGCCAGATGTTGTCGGGTTTCAGATCGCGATGAATGATGCCCTGCTGATGCGCTTCATGCACCGCGGCACAGACTTGTTCGAGGATATCCACGACCCAATAGAGCGGCAGGCGTTCTTCTTCGACCAGCACGTCGCTGAGCGTGCAGCCGTCGAGATATTCCATCACCAGATAAGCAACCCGCCCGACTCCCTCGCCGGAAAAACCAAAGTCGGTTACGTCAACGACGTTGGGATGGCGCAAGCGGCCGGCCGCGCGGGCTTCGCGCTTGAAACGCTCGACGAATTCTTCGTTGCGCATGAACTGCGGCGTGATCAGCTTCAGCGCGACGTAACGCTCTGTGCCGAGGTGCGTCGCCAGATACACCGCGCCCATGCCGCCCTGTCCGAGCAGACGCTCAAGACGATACTTTTCGTCCAGAACCTGACCGACGTAACGTTCGAGTGGCGTCATCCGATAAGTTTGATTACGGGTGTCAGAGTACCGACTTTAGTCGGGCATTTTCTGCGAGCAAGAGCCCCACTGAAGTTGGTGCTCCGAAACACCGCTAATACCACCGCGCTTCGCGCCAGTTTCGCTGGCGCAGTTTTTCGTCTGTCCAAAAGTTTTTCAGCAACTCAATACGCGGCTCGGCGTTGATTTGTTTTGCGGAGGACGAGATCACGGTGACCACATCATAGCGATAAGGCGCATCGATCAAACCGAACAGGCGGCGATAGCCGCGGGCCGCGCGCGCAATCTGGCGTCGCTTGCGCAAATCAACGTTGGCCTGCGGCGGTGCGAAGTCGTCCGACGCGCGCGTCTTCACTTCGACAAAACAGAGCGTCGGGCCATCATAAGCGACCACGTCAATCTCGGCACTGACGATCACGTCGCGAGTATTGCGGCCGATCGGCAGACGGAAGTTTGCCGCGACGATGCGATAGCCGGCGCGCTCGAGACATTCGATGGCCAGCGCTTCGCCAAGCCGGCCCAGCTCGAAATGCGGAGCGAGCTGGTTCGGTTCCGCGATCGCTGCGCCGTCGCTGGTTTGCGGTTGATTCGATCTCATTGAAACCGGTGCTGCAAAGTCTTGACGGAGGATTGCGCCCGATTATATGCGGCGCTATTCGCTTTCAGTCTTCTCGGCATTCTTTGGCGGCGCCGCGACTGGTTGGCTTTGAGCCTTGATAATGTTTTTCTTCTTCGGACGCCTGCGCCCGAAGGTCCCACGATGGATCTTGCCGCGCCGCGAACGCTGATCACCTTTTCCCATTAGGTCGGTCTCCTTATGAAAAACAAGACTGCGCCCTCTCTTACGGTCGGGCTACTGCCCCGTTATTTTTTCATCAACTCAAGCACTGCCGCCGTCATTGCCCTCACTCCAGTGCGCAGCGTCGGCTCCGGGAGCGGCTCGAACAGACTCGAATGCAGCGACGGCAGAGGCTTGCCGGATTTCCGGCTGGCTTCAACTCTCGATGGTTCGATCGCGCCCAGCCAGAACATGAAGGCCGGAATCTGACGATCGAGGCTGAAACGGCCAAAGTCCTCGCTGCCCATCAACGGCGCAACTTTAGTGACGTTATCGGTTCCAATCGCCCTGCCAATCGCGGTCGTGACTCGCTCGGTCAGTTTGGGATCGTTGTAAAGCGCCGGCGCATTTTCGCTCTCGACCACTTTAATGATCGGCGCGCGATCTTCCGGAACGCCTGCGGCCAGCGCCACGCCTTTCGCGATCCGTTCGATGGAAGCAATAATGCGCAGGCGCACGTCTTCTTTGAAGGTTCGGGTCGTGAGTTGCAGCGTGACTTCGTCGGGAATGATGTTGCGTTTCGTGCCGCCGTGAATCGAACCGACCGTGACCACCGCCGGATCGAGCGGCGAATTCTCACGACTAACGATCGTTTGCAGCTGCAGGATAATCTCCGCCGCCATGACGATCGGATCCTTCGTGGCTTCCGGCTTCGATCCGTGGCCGCCCAGACCTCGAATCACCACGTCAATCGAGGTCGAGCTCGCCATCGCGTAACCGGGACAATAAACTACTCGTCCGGCTTCCACATCGGCGCTGTCGTGCAGAGCGATGGCAAAGTCGGGTTTCGGAAAACGAGTGTAGAGGCCGTCAGCCAGCATCGCTCTCGCCCCGTCAACCGTTTCCTCAGCCGGCTGTCCAATCAAAACGAGCGTCCCATGCCACTGCTCTTTCAGTTGCGCCAGCACCTTCGCGGTGCCGAGCATGTTGGTAATGTGAATGTCGTGCCCGCAGGCGTGCATCACACCGACATCCTGACCCGCGTCGTTCTTTGCTTTGACGGTGCTGGCGTACGGCAATCCGGTTTTCTCTTCAACCGGCAGCGCGTCCAGGTCGGTGCGCACGAGCACGGTGGGTCCGTCGCCGTTCTTCATCACCGCCACGACTCCATAGCCGGTGAATCCCGGGCGATCGTATTTGCCGATGTGCTCAGTCACCGTGTAGCCGAGCGCGCGCAGCTGGGTTGCAAAAAACGCCGAGGTCTTTTCTTCTCGATGCGAAAGCTCCGGAGAGGCGTGCAGCATCTTGTAAGTCGCGACGAGCGAAGTGATCTCGCGATCGACCATCGCGTCGAGAGATTGTTGGGCGCTGACCGTCGTGGCCGTTAAGGCCGATAGTACGACGGCGATTCCAAGTACGTTAAGTCTTGTTCTGTTAAGCAGGATGTCGGTCATTGATTTCGTCTCTTTTCGTCAATCAGTTTGCAGGCAGCCACGGAGAGCTTGTCCATCATGCCTCCATGTTTTGCTTCTTTCCACTCTGCAGACGGATCCCATCCAAAGGTCTTGATCACTTTGCCTTTCTCATCCAGAAGAGTTGTCTCATATGATCGGTAACGGTTCGTCGCGCAATTGAAGTCAATTGTTTCAAGACGGCTTTTGTATTTAACTCCCGGTTTTTCTTTCAAGACTTCAGGTTTCGAAAAAATCGTCCGAAAGCCCACTCGTCCGGTGTTGTAGCTGAACGTTGCATTTCTTGAAACATCGTATTCGACAAAGGTGACCTTTGAAACATTTATTTCAATGATCGAGTCTTCACCGCTGTAAACGCGCTGCCACGTTCCCTTCTTCTCCTGGGCGGCGGATAACACCGAGGACATCAGCAGTAAAGCACAGGGGAGAACTCTCATGATGAGTTTCGTCGTACGCGTCGACGCTCGTGGCTGAGGGAGCAAGATACTCCAGTAGGTCTTAGCGCGACAAGTGAGACCGCAAGCGCGTAGGTCCTAATCCTGTGGTGCTGGTTTTTAGCCTCACAGATCGGCCGACGTTTCGACTGGTCGACAATGAGACGGCTTTCACCGCAGCTTGAGGCGGATGCTCAAGTAGATAGCTACCCCTACGCTCATCAGCAGACCTGCAAGCCATCCCGGCGAGCCGAAGTTGCTTATCACTTGCAGGCCAATTCCTACGAGACAACAGCCTGCGATCAGAAGTGGATGACGGACGTCACCGCTCCTCCAAAGAAATGCAAGCAATACTACGCTCAATACCCCCGGTAGCAAGAACAGCATCAGGAGTCCTCCCCCTGTATCGATTGAGGTCGCCGACGCGCTTAGATCTTGTCGGTCCAACGTCCGAGTTGGCTACTAGACGTTAGCACCTCAGGATTACGACTACCCGCAAGCATCCTGCTACACCGCCGGATAATCCGGCGCGAATGCCGAAAGCCCGATACGCGGCGCGGCCAACATCAAGCCGATGATCGTCTTGGCGTCTTCGATCTCGCCATCAGTGATCATTTGCAAAGCGCGCTCGATCGGCAGGCGGACGACTTCGATCAATTCATCATCTTCCAGGCGCTGCGCAGTCGCAGTAAGATCGGTCGCGAGATACAGCCACATCTTTTCTTCGCAAAAACCCGGCGAAACATAAAACTCGCACAGCTTTTCCATCTTGCCGGCGACCAGTCCCAGTTCTTCTTCCAATTCGCGCGCCGCGCCTTCTTCCGGTGGCTCCTGGTCATTTAGGGTGCCGGCCGGTAATTCCAAAAGATAACGAACCGCAGGATGACGATACTGACGGACCAGCGCGATCGACCCGTCATCGAAAGCCGGTAAGATCACCGCGCTGCCGCGATGATGCACGACCTCGCGCGTGTAGGTCTTGTCGGCTTCGCGCACGGTATCGACTGTGACATCGAAGACGCGGCCGGCGAAGACTTTCTTCGAATCGAGGAGCTCAGGAGTCTGATTAGCCATTTATTTTGTCCGACAGCCTTCAGGAGCTCTGAGCAAGTCTTAAGTTCCAGGCTGCAGTACGCTTCGCGGTACTGCTGCCCAATCCTTCACTTGCTCAGAACTTCCTAAAGTTTGTCCGAAGCTAAAGCTCAACATTTTAGGTTCAGTCACGCCCGATGAGCAACGCCGGCAAATTCTTTCAGCGCTTGCTGGACCGCGCCAACCAGATATAGAGATCCCGTAACACAAACCAGACCATTCGCCGGCGTTCCCTCACGCGCAAACCGCAACGCCTCGCCGACAGAAAGGGCTTGATGCACTCT
>DATGVD010000055.1:0-5776 GCA_035300785.1 Pyrinomonadaceae bacterium
CAACTGATTTATGGGTCTGGCTAATGCCGTCGACGTTGGTGACCGGAACCGTGAACCGACTGGAAACCAAAGTCAGGACTAGCAGCCCCGCGAACGCCAGCAGGCCGCTCCAGCCAAGGATCGGTAAGCGCACGGTCCACAAAACGCCGAGCAATAGCAATCCTGTGCCGGCGACGGCGACGCTGGTGATTAGGAGCAGGCTCTTCCAGTTTATCTTTGACATTAAGTAATCCGGCGGGCTTGGCTCAGACTGAGTAAAACGCGTGGGGGCGATCAGAAAAGCGAATAAGCGACCGTGGTGGTCTGCCGTTGGTAGTAACTAGACAATCGCCAACATTGTTGGCCGGTCCTAAGAATAGCGGCCCTGGCCCCAAGTAGTCAATGGGTTTCTTTCGTTTGGCTTAGGGAGAAACGCTGGAAAATAGCGAGAAGGCGCTGGGAACTAGGATCGGGCCCCGAGTTGGAGGGCGAAATCGGTGGGTTGGGTCGCTGGGATTTGGCAAGTCCCGTCGTAACAGACAAAGGCAGTAGCCAGACGTTGATCGGTGCGTCCGCTGAGGAAAGGAATGAGCGCTGCCGCTTGATCCACTGCCTTCGTCGCGCAGGCAATTACACGATTCGGCAGATAGCTCTGCCACAGAACCCGCAGCAGGTCGTTCATTCCGGCCTGGTCGTCCGCGCCCACTATGGCGATCTCTTTTGGCGCCGAAAGATAAAAATCCAGCGCGCATAGCGCCCAACCGAAGGCCGACGGATAACGCCGGACCTGATCGGCAATCAGCCGCAATACCGTGGTCGCCCGGCGCCGATATTCGGCGTTGCCGGTAAGCGCGCTCAACTTTAATAAGGCGAGCGCGGCGACAGAATTTCCCGACGGCGTTGCGTTATCGAGAAAGTCTTTCGAGCGAACGATCAACTGTTCGTGACTCGTGCCGGTGAAAAAGAACGCGCCCTGCTCTTCGTCCCAGAACTGTTCGATCATCTTGTCAGAAAGCTCAACACTGGCATTCAACCAGCCGAGCTCACCAGTGGCTTCGTAGAGACAAACCAGACCATCGATCAAGCAAGCATAGTCTTCAAGATAACCATTCAGTTTTGCCTCGCCGTCCTTGCACGTTCGCAGCAGCAAGCCGTCTCGCCGCACATGCGTCAGCAGAAACTCGGCGTTTGCTTCCGCTATCTTGCGGTAATCGGGGCGCTCAAGAATTGCCGACGCTTCCGCGAAGCTCGCCACCATCATCCCATTCCACGCCGTGAGAATCTTTTCGTCGCGCGCGGGCTTGATACGATGCTCGCGGAGCGCGAAAAGCTTCGTGCGGCCGGCATCGATCACGGATTCCAGATGAGCGAGCGAAACCTTATGGCGGGTCGCGACGTCTTAGGGAGCGGCAGTGACGTGCAGGATATTCTGGCCTTCAAAGTTTCCGGTGGCGGTGGCGTTGAAGTACTCGCAAAACAGATTGCCATCCTCTTTCCCCAGAGCGTCGAGGATCTCCGTCCGCGACCAGACGAAGAACTTCCCCTCATGACCCTCCGAATCGGCGTCCTGGGTTGAATAGAAACCACCGCCCGCAGCGGTCATCTCGCGCCCGACGTAATCAAGTGTCTCTTCGGCGACGCGGCGGAAGAACTCATCC
The DNA here is from genome assembly GCA_035300785.1 of Pyrinomonadaceae bacterium. GTDB lineage: Bacteria > Acidobacteriota > Blastocatellia > Pyrinomonadales > Pyrinomonadaceae > UBA11740. Next base: position 1,638 of record DATGVD010000055.1, read on the forward strand.
TTGGTCACCTGGTAAAGATGCAAATAGAGCCGCGAGAGCAACGCATTGTCGTACAGCATCTTTTCGAAGTGCGGAACCAACCAGTGCGCGTCGACCGAGTACCGATGAAAGCCGCCGCCGAGCTGATCATAGATTCCACCCCAGGCCATCTGCCGCGAGGTATGCTCGATCATCGCCAGCGTTTCAGTGTCTCCGGTGCGATGATGCATATGCAGGAAAAACTCGAGCGCCATGGCGGGCGGAAATTTAGGCGCGCTACCAAAGCCGCCGTTGGTTCGATCATAGTTGGCGGCAATGCGGCGATACGCTGAGTTGAGAAGTTCAGTTGTGATCATCTCGCGCGACGGCTCGGCAATTCCCACCCGTCTCAACTCGCCCAGCATGGTCGTCGCGGTGTGTTCGACCTGGTCCTTTTGTGAGCGGAAGGCTTCAGCGACACTGAGCAGCACCCGCGGGAAGCCGGGCATGTTATAGCGGTCCTCGGGCGGAAAATAGGTGCCGCCATAGAAGGGCACGCCTTCGGGCGTAAGGAACACCGTCATCGGCCAGCCGCCCTGTCCGGTCATCATCTGCACTGCGTTCATGTAAATCTGATCGAGATCCGGCCGCTCTTCGCGATCGACTTTGATGTTCACAAAGTTTTCGTTCATCAGCCTGGCGGTCGCTTCGTTCTCGAACGATTCGTGTTCCATCACATGACACCAGTGACAGGCCGAGTACCCGATGCTCAGCAGAATCGGCTTGTTTTCGGCGCGTGCTTTAGCCAGGGCCGCGTCACCCCACGGATACCAATCAACCGGATTGTGCGCGTGCTGAAGCAGGTACGGACTGGTTTCGTTAATTAGGTGGTTTGTGTGCATGTTTGTCACGCGCTTCAACCTTTGAACCAATATTTCGTGTTCTTTGCCCACGTGGTATTTGGATAACGACGGTGAAGCAGATCGTAAGCGGCTTTAGACCAGCGGCCCGTCTCTTTGTCCGTGCAACCGTAGCGCGTGGATCTCACAGCGAGGTGCAAAGCTTCCGGCGCGCGCGCGTCGGTTGGATTCTTTTCGGCCCATTCGATGGCGATCCGGCAGAGATAGTTCGGCGCCGAGCCCAGCGCGGCCAGCGCAGACGCCTGTCGCAAAGCCACGGCTTGAGAAAGCCTCAGAAACTCCGGCGGCGCGATAGGCGCGGCCTTTGGCTTATCTTCTCCCTCACCTTGCCACCCGGCATTACTCATTGATGTCGGCGGCTCAGCGCACCAGTAGTTGTCCCGGTAACTGTCGATCTCGTTCACCTCCGTGCTGCGGCCGATTCCCGCAGTGACGTAAGGCCGCAGCCCGGGAAACTTCAGCGAAAGAAACGCCGCGGCGAAGCGTCTGGCTTCGGGCGTCGCGGCGCTTTGGTAAGAAGCGAGGAAGCCCTTTGTCTCTGGATAAGTTTCGCCCAGAAGCTTAGCAACCGCGATCGCGCTCTCTCGATCGTCGAGCAGCGCGGCGCGCATGAACGCGGCCTGCGTCACGCCGCGCCGTAAGTTAGGTGCGAGCGTGGTGCTTAGGGCCGCGTTTTTCATGACGGCGACCGGCATGCCCTGGTTAAAGACGTTAGCCGAATCCAGATCGAAGAAAAGCTTTGAGCCCTTCGTCGTCGATTCCAGGTTTTTTTCGTCCTCCGGAATTTCGCGGCCGTCACTGTCGTCGCTAAAGCCCGCCGGCGCGCGCTGCGCGCTTTGCAGAAACTCCTCGAGATTCTGCGCCAGCATCATGCGTTGTCCAATTAATTGGTTCAACGCCGAGGCCGGCAGTCGCGAACGATCTTCGGAGAGAAACTTGTCGAGCGCTGACCGCGCGGCGTCGACGCGTTTGCTTTCAATCAGCAGCCGAACGCTATGAAACGCGAGCGAAAGGAAAGCCGGAGAACTGTGATCCGTGCGCGCCGCGGCGCTCAATAGCGAATCGAGACCTGTCTGTTGTCCCGTTGCCTTCGTCATCGCCGCAACCAGCCAGGGCAGGGCGTGCGTCTTTTCCCACCGCTCGAGCGCATGAGCCGCGGCATCCGCAGAAGGGTCCTGAAAGGTGAGCAGCCAATCTGTCAATTCATCGGATCTCAAGCTGGCGGGAACCGAATGCCTGGTTGTGGTGTCTTCGTCGCCCACGAACTTATCGAACAGCGCGGTGTAATCCCAGATGGCCTGTTTGAAATCCGCGGTCGCGTCTTTCTTAACGATCGCGTGCGCAAGTTCGTGAAGTGTCTCTTCCGGACGGAGCCGCAAGCGCGTCAAGTTCAGCAACCTTGCTACAGCCAGATTCATGGAGCTGAACTTGTACTCGCCGCTTTGAAGAGTTCTGAGCCGCGTTTCGGCTTCGGCCAGGGCGGGGCGACCTAACTCTTCTTTCTCGGCGAAACTTCCCTTGCGCAAAAGCGAACGGGCGGCGAGATAGCCGGCCTTCTCACGCCAGGGCGACGAGGCATCGCGGGCGATCGCGTCAAATTGCTGCTTCGCCTCGTCAAAGCTGCCGGAGTAAAAGTTGGCGGCCGCGATCTGGTAGGCACGGTCTGCGCGGAGCAGGGGCGGCAGATCCGGCGCTTCGGCGGAAGCATCGGCGGGAATGTGCCGGCCTTCGGAGCAATTGGCAAAAACCAAATCCTGGGCGGCCACCCAGCTCTTGACGCCCAGGCTCTCAGCGCCGAACGTCTTGATACGCTCAGCCAATGTTGCGGCCGCGTTTTCAAACGCATCCTGCTGACAGTTGAGATAGGTATCGTACTCGTGCGGCTTTTCCCGATTGCGGTAAGCATGAAGGTGAGACGGTGCGCTGAGCCCTGGAACTTTGCTGCGCGCGTCGAGCCACTTCTTAATCCAGGGTTCGTCGTTGGAATCCCAGGAATTGTTTAGCCGGTCTTCCCAGAGACTCTTCAGCGCCGCTTGTTCGGCATCGCTGAACGCCGCATTAGTCAGGTTCCGATAAGCAGCAAAGAGATAAGAGCGCGCGTACCTTGGCCGCAACACGCCGAGTTGTCCTTTAGCGAAGCGCTCCAGCGGAAAATCAGGATGCTTCGTGAAAACGAAAATCGCGTCGGTAAAGAATGGGCCGCACGCCTGGCTACTTTGGGGGAGCAAAAGCGAAGTCGATGCGATAAGCGCAAGGGCAATCAGGGCTCGGCAAGAGAGTTTACTAATCATTTTCTCGAATCCGTAATTGCGCGCACCGAACTTTCGGTCCACGCGTCCGGGTTAAAGACATAGAGCCGCTTCGCGGCCGAAAGATTCCGGAGCGGTTCGTCCGTTGAAATGCCATAGCTGCTTCGGCAGGGCCGGGCCGGGAACTCTTCGCGGGACGCCACTCGATTGCGAATCTGCCGCCTGTCGGGACCCATGCGAAACAGCATTGGCACGGCCTCATCAATCGGCAGATCGGAAATCCAGTCGTCGTCAGAGCACCAGGAAGCAAGCGCGGTAATCGATAGAGCCACCGAAGCCGGCAAACGCCTCCGCACTGCCAGAATCACGTCACGATATAAAGTTCGTTCAGATCGCGTCGCGTCAAAATCGATCTGAATGTTTGAGACAGTCGGAAGCCGGGCCATTTCCGCGATTGCCGCGGCCAACTGTTCGCTTTGGTGAGCGGAAAGGTCGGGCCTGGTGCGTGGATCGGATTCAACGCGGGCGACGGCGATGACTCTTGTACCTTCGGGCACGTCCAAAGGTTGCAGTCGGGGCCGGACGACGACTTCACTCGCGCGGAGCTGAATCGTGCGGGCGAGGAAGGCTACGCCAGTTTCGCGCGGATTGATGAAACGCAGATCGACCGGTCGCTCCCAGGCCCACAAAATCACGCGCGGCATTTGATCCGAACGCGTGATCGTCACTGCTGCCGTGCGCTTGCTAAACACCGAACGCGCTTTTGTAAACGCCAGCGCCAGCGACGCCAACAGCAGCGTGGCGACAGCGCAAGCAGCGAATACCTTTCTTAACTGAACCGGAGTCATGATTGATTGAAGCAGCGGACGGCAAGTTTACCTTAACAGATTGCGCAAGGGAAGTTTGGTTTGCTTAGCGGCGCTCTTGTTGGTGAGAGATTCGGTTGCCAAAACAGACGATCCACGAAGCCACACGAAACAGTCGTCCTACCGCACTTTCGTGTGGTTTCGTG